>CAYOCZ010000153.1:5337-7623 GCA_964402475.1 uncultured bacterium
ACCCCTTCTTGCCGCCCTTCGGGCACGGCTGGCCGGCTGCCTTGCGCCGCCCGACGCCTACCGTGCGCGCCTGGAAGCTGCCCTTGGCGGGGCCTGTGCCGTCCCGCTTGCCGCGCTGCTTCTCGCCCATCTCTGTCTCCTTCCCTCCCGGTGAATGGAACGTCACGCTCCACGAATCTCGGCGTACCGCTCCTGGAACGCCTCATCGCTTAGGACGCGGAGGCGCCCCTTGCGCGTCTTCACGAGCCAGTCGCCCTCGTGCATGACCTCGAAGTTGAACCCCGCGTGCAGTGCGAGCGTACGGCCCAGTCCGTCGGCGTGGAGCGTCGCTTTCGCATCGCCCGCCAAGGCCGCGACGCGCTCTGCGGAATCAGCGTCGCCCTTGAACTGCTCGGCCTCGACGACGGGCCGCTTCTTTTGGAACATCGGCATGGCTAGTCTCCCGGAATCTCAGGATCATCGTCGGACCGTTTCGCAACGACCGTCAGCGCTCTCGCAGGGAACGTCTCGCGGATAGCGGGCGTCCCTGGCATCTCAGAGAAGAACGCGCAGCCAATTGTGTCGTCATCGGGGATCGGCGCCGCCTTGATCACGGTCATCGTCGGGCCGCCTGAGCACAGATTCACCTTGTCTCCGACGTGCAGCATTGAATAGCCCCTTCAATTCTCCCCTAGACTCGGCTCCGCCCGGCAACTGGCCAGACAGACAATAGCGCTCAAAATTCGCCCACACTCGCTCGCGCTGTTCCACACCGTCACTGACCTTGCGGCACATGGCTAGGCTCCTTGTCATCTCGGATCGCCGTCATGCGGAGCGCATAAATGCGCCGAACCGAGCAACCATTTCGTCATGCAGACGATCTTGCGGCACTTGGGGCATACCTTGTAGACGTGCTTGCCGACGCGCACCGGCTCTCCGTTCAGGAGCGTGGCGCGCTCGGACTCGGTGAAGCCGTAGACGTTCATGGCTATGCTCCCGGAATCTCAGGAGGACGTTGCTTGCGTAGCCGCTCGATTGCGGTTACGTCTGGGTGGCGGTACTCTCTCAGCGCGTCGTGCTGCACCCGCCCATCTCCGCCACGCAACTCCACCCAATAGCGCCCAGATGGCGGGCGCCAATCGAACGTCGCATCGAGGGCGTCCAGCAGCGCAGTCATCGTTGCCTGCCAACCCTCAGGCATGGCCTGAAGGATGCTGCGCGGGACAGTGAGGTACTCGGCGTGCGTCAACTCAAACCAGTCGTGAATCAGCGATTCGGACGCGCAGGGGGTCACTTCCTCGACAAGCGTCAGCCGACCCCCGCACAGGCAGGTTGGGTCGGCCTCGTCGTAGGGAAGCAGTGCCTTGCAGCATTTCTTGCACACATAGAAGCGCATCGGCGATTTCCTTTCATGCTCCGGGGATTTCAGGATCCCCCTCTTGGACGTGGCCAGGTTTCCCGCATCCGCCAACCGGTGCGCTGGCATCGGGCTTGCTTTCACTCCCAATGTGCCTGCGAGGGTAGAGCGCAGCCGCACTGTCGGGAACATAGAGACCCTTGCCAAGGACAATTCCGGTGTCTCCATCCTGCCCATTGCAGAAGTGTAACACACCACGACCCGAGTTCAGCCACTCCCCATCTCGGTCAATGCGAACTGGCATGACCTTCTCGTTGGTCATCGCCCCGCATCGCCAGCACTTATACTCGCACGGCTCCCACAGACTAGCCTTTCGACAGCGGTGAATACGGCCAGAGGTAGAGCACTCTACCGGATAGAAGCGACAAGAATGGCAGCTACGCACCCAGCATTTCCGCTGATCCTCCGGGTCTCCTGGAACCACACTGATGCGGCGCATGCTGTACCCGTATTCGCAATCGCTGTCCAGGCAGTGGTGATAGACTGAACCGTCGCTGTACCTAGTGAAGGTTCCAGCGCTACTCATTGATCCCACACAGGGATCAGACCACCATCGGACATTGCGGCCTTTGGACTTGCACCCCGGGCAATTCCAGGCGGTACGGTTGTTCATTGCTCTTTCTCCTCAGACGTGGCCAGGTTTCCCGCATCCGCCGGGGGCCAACATGAGCGGCCCTTCGGGCGTCATGAACGCGATGCGGCTCTCGATGAGTTCCACCGGCTTCCGCTTCTCAATGCGCTTCCTCTCCCTGAACGCGGCCTGCGCGCGGCGGTTCACGGCGCGCCGCGCCTTCAGCCGGCACGCGGGGCACAGCTTCTTGTGAGGCAGCAGCGGCGCCCCGCACGGCGGCTGCCCCTTGGCTCCGGGGCACAGGCGGTCAGGCATCGGG
>CAYOCZ010000154.1:0-7570 GCA_964402475.1 uncultured bacterium
CCGCATGCTCCAGTTGTTCAACCGGCAGGGTCACGTGACGAAGCCGGCCGGGCAGATCCGAGTACTTGAGATCAAGGAACTTGATGTTCTTCTCGAGGATAGCGTCTTCCATGCGTTTCACGCCTGTAAGCTTGCCACAAACGACCCGAAAGTCAATCCCGGGCCGCAAGCCTGGGGAGGCGGCGAGCAAAGAAAGAGGGAAGGTGCGGGCCTACAGCGGTTCGATGATGACGAGGGGCTGACCGTACTCTACCGACTCGCCGTCCTCAACCAGGATATCAGCTATCCTGCACTTCTTTTCCGCCTGGATTTCGTTCATGAGCTTCATCGCCTCGACGATGCAGAGCGTCTGCCCGGGGTCGACAACGTCGCCCTTCTTGATGAACGCCGGAGACTCCGGCCTGGACCGGAGGTAGAAAGTTCCCACCATCGGCGACGTCACCTCTTCGGTGTTGGCGGCGGGTGTCGCTGTCGGAGTCGCTTGCGGTGCCGGCGCGGGCGCTTGCTGAGCAACGGGTTCTGGCACGAGCTGCGCCGCAGCCTGACCCGGTTCGGCGACGGGTTGCGGGGCCGGTGCCGCGTGCTTTGCCGGTGCAGGGGCTGCCTCTCCGGCGCCACGTCTGATTCTCACCTTCTCGTCTTCGTGCTCCCACTCGAAATCGGTGACCGAGTGAGTAGCCACCAGTTCAATCAGGCCGCGCAGGCGCCGCACCTGCGGGTCCTCAGGTGCCGCAGCGGGCTTGGCTTGTGCTTGAGCTTGCGCTTGTGCCGGTGCTGCCGGTGTCGATTTCTTCTCCGGTTCCGGCGCGGTCGGGTTCTTCCGCCACTGGAAGAACTTGAGCGACACCTCAGGGAACAACGCGTATGATATGTAGTCCTCTTCTTGCTGGACCAGGTCCTTGCTCAGTTCCTTGCGCGCCCGCGGCATTGCCGGCTCGAGCAGGTCTGCGGGCCGGCCCTTTATCGGCTTCTCGCCGCCGAGTATCTTAAGGGCCACCGCCTCACGAATCGGAGCCGGCGCCCGGCCGTAGAGGCCCTTCGCGTAGTCCTTGGTCTCGCGGGTCACGCGCTTGTACCGCTCGCCCGCCAGCACGTTGTGCACCGCCTGCACCCCGACGATCTGGCTGGTCGGGGTCACGAGCGGCGGAAACCCGAGGTCCTCACGCACGCGCGGTACCTCTTCCAGTACTTCCTGCAGCCGGTCTCCGGCTTTCTGCTCCTTGAGCTGGGACAGCAAATTCGAGGCCATTCCGCCCGGAATCTGGTGGATGATGACCATCGAATCCACGACCTTGGGCAGGGTGACGCACTGGCCGGCCGCCATCTTCCCGAAGTGTCCCTCGACGGTCTCCATCTCGGCCATGTCCAGGCCCGGGTCGCGCTCCGTTCCGGCAAAACTCGCAACCATGGTTTCGGCCGCGGGCTGCGAGGTCATGAACGCCAGCGGCGCGGACGCGGTGTCGATCACGTCAACCCCGGCCTCGGCCGCCTTCAGGTACGACGCCACCGCCATGCCGCTGGAGGCGTGACAGTGAAGCTGCACCGGCAGGCCGATAGCCTCCTTCAGCGCCTTGACCAGGTCATACGCCATGGTCGGCGAGATGATCCCGGCCATGTCCTTGATGCAGATGGAGTCGATGCCCATCTCCTTCTGCTCGTGCGCCCGGGCCAGGTAATACTCAATCGTGTGCACCGGCGAAATAGCATAGCAGAGCGTGCCCTGCGCGTGCTTGCCGTGCTTCTTCACGTGCTCGATAGCCCGCTCCAGGTTGCGCGCGTCGTTCAGGGCGTCGAACACCCGGTAGACGTCCAGGCCGCGCTCGGCCGACCGGGCCACGAACTCCTCGAGCACGTCGTCCGGGTAGTTCTTGTACCCGACCACGTTCTGCCCGCGGAGGAGCATCTGCAGCCGCGTGTTCTTCACCCGCTTGCGGATTTCGCTGAGCCGCTCCCACGGGTCCTCGTTCAGAAACCTCATGCAGACGTCGAACGTCGCCCCGCCCCACATCTCGAGCGACCAGTACCCGACCTTGTCCAGGTGTTCGAGCGCGGGCAGCATGTCGGCGGTCTTCATACGCGTGGCCCAGAGCGATTGGTGCGCGTCGCGCAGCGTTGTGTCCGTGAGTTGAATCGGTGGGAATGAAGAAGAACCGGGTCCGCTGGCGGAAGCCGGTTTAGTCTCTTCTGTCACAGTGTCTCACAATCTCCTGACTGATGATTTCCATGGTTATTGCTCGGGAGCCTTTGACGAGGATTGTATCCCTTGGCCGGATGATGTCAAACAGCGCCTCCCGCGCCTTGGCAGCCGTCTCGAACCGCCAAATCTGCGCCAATCCGACCGCAGTCGCACCTCTGGCAGTGTGCTCGCCAAGGGAACCGACCACGACCAGTCTACTTACAAGTGCCCCCACCCTCCGCCCGAGAGCCTCGTGCTGTTCATTCGCCGACTCACCGAGTTCCAGCATATCCCCTAGAAAAGCGACACGCCTCTCGACCACGCCACACTGCTGGAGGACGTCGAGTGCCGCGCCGACCGACTGAGGGTTGGCGTTGTAGCAGTCCTCGATTAAGGTCGTGTCGCCGAGTTTCGTCACCCGAAACCGCATGGGCAGCGGCTTCAGCCTGGCAATCGCCTCCGGCATGTCGCCGGGCCACATCCCCATCGCGTAGGCCCCGGCACAGGCCGCCAGGCAGTTGGCGACGTTGTGCCTTCCCGGTATCGGCAGTGTGACTTCGTGCTCCCCCATCAGCCGGAAACGGCTCCCGGCAAGACCCACGTCCTTGATATTGGTCACGAAGACCTCGGACCTCTGCTCGAGCCCGAACGTGATCCGGCGGGGCGGCGCATAGGTCGAACCTATGGCCATCACAAGCGGGTCGTCGGCGTTAAGCACCGCCGCGCCCTTCTCCGGCAAAGCCTGCAGCAGTTCCGCCTTCTCCTGAGCCACTCCGTGCCGGTCCTTCATGAACTCCAGGTGAGTGTCCCCTATGTTGGTTATCACCCCGACCTCGGGTCGGCAGATGCGAGCCAGCCGCGCGGTCCCGCCCAGCTCGTTCATCTCGATCTCGCATACCGCGGCCTCGATGTCCTTGGTCATCCGCAGCACGGTTAGCGGCACGCCGACGTCGTTGTTATAGCTGCCTTCAGGTTTGAGGGTCTTGAATTTGAGAGCGAGGATGTCAGCCAAGATTTCCTTCGTCGTCGTCTTACCGTTGCTTCCGGTCACGGCAACGACGCGGGCCGACATCCGCTCGCGGTGGCGGAACGCGATGCGGCCAAGCGCCTCGGTGGTATCCACGACCACGATGCCGACCTTGCCCGCCGGCACGGCCGCTTCCGAGTCAACGACAACCCCGACCGCGCCTTCCTCAATCGCCTGCTCGCAGAACTGGTGCCCATCAAGCCGCTTGCCCCGGATGGCAACGTACAGGTCGCCTGGCTTGAGCGTGCGGGTATCAACCGATACGCCCGTCACCTTCAACTCCCGGCCGTTGACCAGCCGGCCGCCGGTCGCGGCTACAAGTTCGTTCAGCCTTATCGGCTCCATGTCTGTCTTCCGTATGACACTTGAATCCTCGACTCCTTGACCCCTTGAATCCTCTTCTTCTAGGCTACCAGCATCGCGTCGCCGAAGCTGTAGAACCTGTATTTCTGCTCAATGGCGTGTTGGTACGCCGCCAGTACCGCCTCGCGACCGGCAAATGCTGACACCAACATCAGGAGGGTTGACTTGGGCAAGTGGAAGTTAGTCAGCAAAGCCCCGACCACTTTCCACTCATAGCCCGGGTAGATGTACAGATTCGTCTGCCCCTTCCCCGCCTTCACCCGGTACTCCGAATCCGGGATCCGGGGTTCGCCACTCTGCCTCCTGCCTTCTGCGCTCTGACTTCTGACTTCGGTTGCCTGTCCTTCAAGCACCCTCACCGTGGTGGTCCCGACACAGACAATCCTCCGCCCTTCGGCCAGCGCTCTGTTCACCTGTTCGGCCGCCTGCTCAGACAGCTCGAACTCCTCCGGGTGCATCACGTGCTCCTCGACCTTGTCGGCCTTGACCAGCCGGAACGTACCGAGGCCCACGTGCAGGGTCACAATCGCGGTCTCGATTCCTGCCTGGCGCAGGGCCCCGAGCAACTCCGGCGTGAAGTGGAGGCCCGCGGTCGGCGCGGCGATTGCCCCGTCCACCTCTGCAAACACGGTCTGGTATCGTCCGTAGTCGCCGCATTTCTCTTTGATGTAGGGCGGCAGGGCAACCTCACCCTGAGCCTGCTGCAGCCCGGAGACGTCCGGCGGGTCGAATCGAACCACCCGCATCCCTTCCGGCTTCCGCTCGACGATGGTGGCGCTGTGTCCGCCGAACTGCGCCACGGTGCCCGGCCGCGCTTTGCGTGAAGGCCGGGACAGTGCTTCCCAGACCCCGGGCCCAAGCTCGCGCAGCAACAGCAACTCAAGCGTGCCGCCGGTCGGTAGCCGGCCGAACACCCGCGCCGGAATGACCCGCGTGTTGTTGAGAACGAGCAGGTCGCCCTTCCTGAGCCACCGGCCGATGTCACCGAACATGGCGTCGTGCACCTTGCCGGTCTCGCGCTCCAGCACGAGCATGCGAGACGCGTCGCGACGCGCGAGCGGTTGCTGAGCAATCAGCTCCTTCGGCAGGTTGTAGTCGAAATCAGCTAGAAGCATTGAAGAACAGACCTTACCACCAAGACACAAAGGCACAAAACGGACCGGGGCCGGATCCTTCTGTCCTCAGTCATCTTGGTGTCTTGGTGTCTTTGTGGTAGAATCCGGTCACCCCAGTTCGCTGCCGGTGATGAGTCGGTACGCCTCGCGGTAGCGATTCGCGGTTCCTTCAATGACCTCAGCGGGCAGACGCGGCGCCGGCGGGGTCTTGTCCCATTTGATGGATAGCAGATAGTCCCGCACGAACTGCTTGTCGAAGCTCGGCGGTGACATGCCGACCTTGTACTCCGCAACCGACCAGAAGCGCGACGAGTCCGGCGTGAGCGCCTCGTCAATCCACATCAGCTTGCCTTCATACACCCCAAACTCAAACTTGGTGTCGGCAATAATGATGCCGCGCTCCCGCGCGTACTCCGCCGCCTTACTGTAGATACTCAGGGACACTTCACGTATCTCACGAGCAACATCCGCACCAACCAACGCGGCCGCCTGCTCCTGCGTGATGTTCTCGTCGTGGCCGGCAGTTGCCTTGGTTGAAGGGGTGAATATCGGCTCAGGCAGCTTCTCCGCCTGCTTCATTCCTGCTGGCAGCCTGATACCGCAGACCGCACCGGTCTTCTGGTAGTCATTCCAACCGCTGCCTGCCAGGTACCCGCGCACAACACATTCCACCGGCAACGGTCTTGCCCGGCGCACGAGCATGGCCCGACCCTCAAGCTGTTCGCGGTACGGGGCAAGGCTGGCCGGGAACTTCACGACATCGGTCTCGACCACGTGATTCGGCACCAGTTCCCGGAACCGGTCGAACCAGGACTTGGAAAGTTGAGTCAGGACCCTTCCCTTATCCGGAATCGGGTCGGGCAGGACGACGTCGAACGCCGACAGCCGGTCGGTAGCCACAATCAACAGGCGCTCGCCGACCTCGAAGATGTCCCTGACCTTGCCCTGCGCTGTACGCTTGATGTCGGGTAGTTCTGCCTGTGTTACGAGCATGCTGTTGCCTCCGATTCTACTGCCGGGCGACTGGCGTTCGGCTACTTGCGGCCGGATGTACCCCTTTTCAGCGCCTTGGACTTCTGCTCGACCTCGCGGGCCATTCTCGCCCGATATGCAACAAGCCTCCGGGCGAGCCGCGTATCCCCGAGGGCGAGAATCGCGACTGCGAGCAGCCCGGCGTTCTTTGCCCCGGCCTTGCCTACGGCCATGCACGCCACCGGCACGCCGCCCGGCATCTGCGCGGTCGAGAGCAACGCGTCGAGCCCGTTCATTCCCGCGTCCAGCGGCACACCGATGACCGGCAGGGTCGTGTGTGCGGCAATCACTCCGGCCAGGTGCGCGGCCTTGCCTGCCCCGGCAACAATCACCCTGATGCCGCGCCCGGCCGCTCGGCGCGCGAACGTGCGGCAGCTGTCCGGAGTCCGATGCGCTGAGACAATCAGAACCTCGTGCTCGACCCCGAACTCATCCAGCGCCTTCGCGGTCTCGGTCATCACCGCAAGGTCCGAATCACTGCCCATGACGATGGCAACGACCGGCTTCTTCTTCATCATGCGCAATTGTAGAAGCTCCGGTCGCGATTGTAAAGAAAGGGCTGGAACCACGTGGGGCGACCAAAGGCAGAAGTCAGAAGCCCCAGTGCATGAATCAGAGCGGCCGGATCTCTGCATCCTGGTATCTGCACTCCAAATCCTAGTCCATCCGGGTTGACGCATCGGTGCTCATCCGTGGTCGACCGCTTCCACGTCCGCAATTCTGCGTTCTGGTATCTGCATTCTGACTTCTGCGTTGTCGGGTTGACCCTATGGCGTGTCCTCTTATACTACTCCGATGCAGATTGAACTCCCCTACGGCGACCACACGATGACGATCCGCATTCCGGAACGGAACCTCATCGCCGTCCTGAAGCCAAACGACTGCTGCCCGTTTCACGACACCGGGGCTGCCCTGAAGCGCGCTGCCGATGAGTGCGCGGCATTCCTCGGCGATGCCCAGCGCGTGCTCGTGCTCGTCAACGACTACACCAGGCCGACGCCCAACGCGCCGGTTCTCGCCGCGCTCAGGCCGGTTCTGTCCGGCCGCGACTTCCGGGCGCTCGTCTGCCTCGGCACGCACCGCCCGCCGACTGAGCCTGAGTTCGAGACCATCTTCGGCCAGAAAACGGGGACTGTCCCTTCGCAGGGCCCTGTGCGACTCCCAGGGACTGTCCCCGCTTTCTGGCCCAGTCATCGCGGCCGCATCATCTGCCACGACTCCAAAGACAAAGCCCGGCTCTTCTTCCTCGGCAAGACCAGTTTCGGCACGGATATCTGGCTGAACAAAGAACTCCTTTGGGCCGACAAGGTCATCACCATCAACTCTATCGAGCCGCACTACTTCGCGGGCTACACCGGCGGCCGCAAAGGCTTCCTCCCCGGCATCGCCGGCTACGACACGACAACCCAGAACCATAACATGGTCACGCGCGAGGGTTCGGCGACATTCTCGCTCGAAGGCAACCCGGTGCATGAGGACATGACCGAGGCCGCGAAGATGCTCACGCGCCCGGTCTTCTCAATCCAGCTTGTCCAGGACCGGCACCATAACCTGCTTTCGGTCCGCTCCGGCGACCTGTTCAAGTCCTTTGAAGAATCCGCGGCCGACGCGCACACGGTCTTTGCCGTGCCGGTTAAGGAGGAAGCCGACATCGTCCTCAGCGTACTCGGCCCGCCCTCGAACATCAACTTCTACCAGGCCCAGCGCGCCGTCGAGTTCGCCCGCCCCGTGCTCAAGAACCCGTCAGTCCACATCACCGTCTCGGCCTGCTACAACGGCGTCGGCAACGACAGCTTCATCAAGGTCTTCCAAGGCTGCAAGTCCCCCTCCGACATCCTGCCCGCCAGCCCCTCGTCC
>CAYOCZ010000155.1:0-7565 GCA_964402475.1 uncultured bacterium
GTGCGGACCACCGACAGGGTAGCGCAACATAGCGCACCTCCCAAACGGAACAGAACCTCGCACTGCATGGCGCCGATAGAACCTGCGCGGCGGCTTCCCTTTTGCTCCGCCGCACTCGACGTCGCTAGCATGATTATAGGCCGCCCCGGCCGAAGTCAACAGGAACCTGCGCGCAGCCGAGAGCGGTCACCGCACCCGCGCGGTGTGCTTTTGACATCCGGTCGACTCGGGCGTAGACTAGCTTCCCGGTCCGATTTCCATAGGAGGAAAAGTGTCCATACTTATTCTGTTACTCGTGGCGCAGGTGCAGTCTGCGCCGATGCATTGCGGCACGCCGGTCTTCGACGCGATGAAGCCCGCGGTGCCTTATCCGATGCCCGGCCGGGGACAGTCCCCGGACGGGGACAGTCCCAAAAGAGCGGTCCCGCCGCGACTGGGTGAGACCCGGACGATGTGGCTGCAGAATATGTCGGTGATGCCGCCGGTGCAGTCTCAGGCCGACTTGACCTGCCGCGGCACCGGCGACCACGTGTACGTGATGGTCGAGGACTCGGCGTGGCAGGCCGGCCTGCTCGACTCGGCCGGGGTCGCCCGCATCATCGAGCGTTTCGACCGCTCCAGCCCACGCGACACGAACCACGGCGTCTGGTATCACAACACGACAGTGCTCGGCCAGCCACCCGACGCGATTGACAACGACTCGCTGATATACCTCATCTACTATAACATCGGCCAGTTCATGAGCTACTCGTTCGACGGGTTCTGGCAGTACTTCGACGAGTATTACGACACGACCTCGATGCGGCTCTGGGGCTATCACTCCAACGAGGTCGAGTGCGTCTATCTCGACCTCTACCCGAACGACCCATCGAGCGACTACCGCATCGCCATCGCCGCTCACGAGTTCGGCCACATGATTCACTGGAACTACGACCAGGCCGAGTCGCTGTGGGTGAACGAAGGCTGCGCCGAGCTGGCGATGTGGCTATTCGGTTCGCCCGACGCCATCTCCGGGTTCAACAGCACCCCGGACAACGACCTGACCAAGTGGAACGGCGACTGGGCGGACTACATCAAGACCTACCTCTGGACGCTCTTCCTGTACGAGCAGTACGGCGGCGGGGCCGGCACCGACCTGATTCACAACATCGTCGCCTCGCCGTTCGTCAGCATCGCGGGCGTGGACTCTGCGTTCGCGGCTACGGGATTGTCACAGCGCTTCGAGGAGGTTCTCGACCAGTGGGTGCTGGCCAACGTCATCAACGACACTTCATACCTTGGCGGGAGGTACGGCTACTTCGGCGAACGTGTGCCGAAGTTCGGGAATGCCGGCTACCACAACACCTACCCGGTCTCGCGCAACAACAGCCTTGACCGCTGGGCCGGCGAGTACATCCTGTTCCAGAAGGGCCTGGACCTGCAAATGGGCTTTGACGGGGCGGACGCAGCCGACTTCCGCGTCTTCATGGTCGCGAAGGACACCATCGGCCACCGGCTGATAATCGACACGCTGGACCTCGACTCGTTGCAGGCCGGCTCGATGTCGGTCCCGGCATCTGACACCGGCTACCAGTCGGTCTGGCTCGTACCGTCGAGCCACTATCCCGGCGGCCGGATGAGCTACAGCTACTCTGCGACAGCCGTCGGCATCAGCGAACCCAGTAGCCACTCGCCATTCGCCGATCGCCAGTCGCTACTCGGCCCAACGCTCGTGAAAGCCGGAACACGGTTGACACTGCCGACAGATAGCAGGCTCCACTCAACCAACGGCAGTCTGGTGGGCCGAGAGGCGCTGACTCCAGGCGTCTACTGGCTGGAGCCGCCGAATGGCCCCCGGCGCAAGCTAGTGGTCGTACCGTAGTCGCAATGCGGATTGACTCCGTACCCGGGCGGCACTACACTCAGTCATGGTGAGAAAGAACATTGAGGGTCTCTGGGACGATGTCCGTGTGTGGCTGAGCGACGCCACCAAGACCGCACTCAAGGAAGCCGAAGACCTGACTCGCCGCGGCCGGCTGAAGATGGACCTGGTGCGCGTGAGCCGCGAACTTGAGAAGAAGATGGCCGACCTGGGTGTGAAAGTGTATGCCCGCTACTCGAAGACGCCAGACGCGCCCATCGCAGTCGATGACGAGTTGAGAGGGCTGATGCGTGATATCGCGAAGATCGAGTCCGAAGTGACCGAAAGCCAGCAGGAATACGAGGCAGAGAAAAAGGGCTAGCCCCTGGCCTCGGCGAACAGCTAGGCGGGCCGCGTGCGGCCCGCTATTTCTTTCCGCTGCGTCCCGGTTCTTCGAGCGCAACGCCGGCCTTGCAGAACGGGCAGGCCGAAGACTCGAACGCCGCCACCTGCTGCCGGAATGCCCCGAATAGCGGCACGCCGAAATCGACCCCGGCACTACGGTCCACGTACACGCCGACGCCGACGACCTTTGCCCCGGACGGCTCGACCGCGGCGAGCGTCTCCTTGATCGACCCGCCTGTCGTCAGCACGTCGTCAACCACCAGCACGCGGTCCTCCGGCCCGAGCCGGAACCCGCGCCCGATCTTCCTGCCCAACTCTGCCTTCTCGGCAATGACGCACCGGCACCCGAGCTGCCGGGCGACCTCGTAGGCAATGATGATGCCGCCGGTCGTGGGCCCGCAGACGACGGTCGCGTTGTCCTTGCGAAAACGCTCTGCGACCGCCTTGGCGAAGGCCTCGCAGATCGGAGGCTGTTCGAGAATCCTGAACTTCTCGAAGTACTTGTCCGAGTGCTTGCCCGATGTCAGCAGGAAATGTCCCTCCCGCAGTACGCCGTGTTTCGTGAGCATCTCTCCGAGGTCTTGAGTCACCTATCCTCCCATCTGCTTTCTGATATCGGCGATGGCCGCAACCGGGTCCGGCGCCTCGTATATCGGCCTGCCGACCACGATATAGTCCGCGCCAGCCTTGGCAGCTTCGGCGGGCGTCAGTGTCCGCGCCTGGTCGTCCTTGCGGGGACTGTCCCCGGATGGGGACTGTCCCAAGGGTCTTCCTGTCCTGATTCCCGGCGTGACCACCGCGAAGTCTTTGCCGCACGCCTCTTTCACGACGCCAATTTCCTGCGGTGAAGCTACCACGCCACCGCAGCCTGACTCCTTCGCCAGCAGCGCCAGGCTGCGGACGCGGTCGGTCACGGCCTGACGGTGCCCGCTTATCTTCTCCAGCGCCGTCTCATCAAGACTAGTCAGGACGGTCACTCCAAGGACGAGTGGCTTCGCACCCTTGGCCCGGTCCGCAGCGAGGGCCGCTTCGGACAACATCTTCGGCCCGCCCATCGTGTGGACCGTCAGCATCGAGACTCCGAGCTCGGACGCCGCCTCGACCGCCTTACCGACAACTGTCGGGATGTCCGAGTATTTCAGGTCGAGGAACACGCGGCATCCGTCTCGGACAAAGTCGCGCACGACGTCCGGCCCTGAGGCCGTGAACATGTCCATGCCGATTTTGTACACGTCGACTCGGTTGCCGATGCGGTCCCGTAGCGCAACCGCACCCGCCCGGTCAACATTCATCGCCAGCACAATCTTGGTCAACTCCGCCTCCTCGCTCTACCGACAACCTGCTGCCAGTTGCTCAGCCGGTTCTCCTGAGCGTACTGCTTCAGACCGGCCCAGACGTCGAGCGCCGCTTCGGGATTCACCAGGTTGGCAGTGCCGACCTGCACCATCCGCGCCCCGGCACTCAGGAAGTCGAGCGCGTCCGCGGCGTCCATTACCCCGCCGCACCCGATGATCGGTATCTTCACCGCGGCCGCGACCCGGTCGACGCAGAAAAGGGCAAAGGGCTTGAGCGCGGGGCCGGAAACTCCGCCAGTCCTGCCGCCGAGGAACGGCCGGCCGTCTTCATCCAGGGCGAGCCCGAACAGAGTGTTGATCAGGGTGACTCCATCCGCGCCGGCCGCCTCGGCCGCCTTCGCGGTCTCAACCGGGTCCACAAAGTTGGCGGTCAGTTTCACGATGACGGTCTTGGTCGTCCGCTTCCGCACCAGCGCGGTAATCGCCTCGACCACCCGCGGCTGCTGCCCGAACAACGCGCCGCCTTCTCTGACATTCGGGCAGGAGACGTTCACTTCCAGCCCATCCACCGGTTCGGAATCGAGTCGCGCCGCGAGTTCGCCGTACTCGTCAAGGGTGAACCCGGCAATGTTGACGACGACCCGGCACTTCAGCTTCGCCGTCCGCGGCACGACGTCGGTACAGAATTGCTCCACCCCGGGGTTTTCGAGACCAACCGAATTGAGGATACCGCCCGGGAACTCGCAGATTCTGGGTGGCGGGTTGCCTATGCGCGGTTGCAGAGTGATTGCCTTCGTCACGACTCCGCCGAGTCGGTTCGCCACCGACGGGAACTTGAGCCCGAACTCGAACGTGCCGGACGCTGCGAGCACCAGGTTCACGAACGCGGTCTGGCCGATGAAGACCTGCGAGTTCACAGCAGGACCTCGTTCAGCCGCACCACCGGTCCTTCTTCACAGAACCGGACGTGGCCGCCGCCTTTCTTCGGCAGGGCGCAGCAGTAGCAGATGCCGGTGCCGCAGCCCATCCGTTCCTCGACAAAGCCCCAGACCGGAATCGGGTCGAGCCGCTTCACCAGGTCGGCGAGCATCGGCCTCGGCCCGCAGGCGAAGACGACCGGCCGGCGACCGACCCTCTGCCCAAGGACCCTGGACTTTGGACTTCTGACTTGGCCCCGGCGGCCCCTGTCGGGCAGTGCGGCTTCCGCCAATTCCGTCACCATTCCCCCATGCCCGGCGCTGCCGTCGTCGGTCGCGAGGGCGACCCGCGCCCCGAGCGCGCGGAATTCCCTGACAAGCAGCAACTCTGCTTTGGTGCGGGCACCAAGCAGAACCTGCAGTCGGTTCGCCCGTTTCAGCCGCCGACCAAAGAAGAGCAGCGGCGCCGTTCCGATTCCGCCACCGCAGAGCAAAACGTCCTTGTGGTGCAACTCCGGCGCGGGCCGGCCCAAAGGGCCAAGCACGTCGAGTTCGTCGCCGGCACGCACCCGTCCGAGCAGGGCGGTCCCGCGACCGACCACGCGCACAACGAGCCGCACGCGACTCCGCTCGACGTCGCAGACCGAAATCGGCCGCCGGAGCAGCGGGTCAGGCCCACTTGAGACCTTGACGTTGAGGAACTGGCCGGGCCGGACCCGGCGCGCGATCTCCGGCGCCTCCAACCATAATGAAAAGACGCCCGCGCACAACTCGCGGACCTGGACAACCGGGCAGAGCGTGGGTCTCAACGTAACTCGAACTCCACTCTCCGGTCCAGCCAGTACTCGTCGGGCTTGGTGGAAATCGGCCGCTTCTCGCCGTCACTGCGCACGCTGATACGGCCCTCGTCGACGCCGGCCGATACCAGGAAATCCCTGACTGCCTGCGCCCGCTTCAACCCGAGCTGCTTGTTGTAGCTCTCGCTCGCCCTCGGGTCGCAGTGGCCGACCACTACCAGCTTCGCATCCGGGTGCGCCTTGAGCGATTCGGCGTCGGCCCTGAGCCGGGCCGAGTCCGCGGCCTGCATCTGCCACGAGTCGGTCGCAAAGTGAGTAATCTCCAGTTCCAGCTTCGCTGCCGGCTTCACCGGCTCGGGCGTCTCCGGCGGCTTCGCCGGCTTGACCGTGTCCGCGCTTGGCGGAGTTGGTGTCGGTGTTGGGACCGTGTCTTTGAGGCCCTGTACCCCAACCCCGGGTGGCGGCTGCTGACCTCCGGTGCCCGGCCCCGTGGGCCCGGCGTCAGGCTTCAATCCCGGCTTCTCGCCGCGTCCGGGCGGCCCTTTCGCAAGGTCGGGTCGCTCGAACGGACGTCCCGGCTCGCGAGGCCTACGCGGAAACGCGCCCGGCTCTCGGGAAACGGTCATCTCTCCCGTGTCACCGGGCAGCGATTCCGGGACCGGCTCCAAGCCCGGCGCCTTCGTGGTCTCTCTTGCCGAGGTTGGCGACAAAGTGGCGGTCGTCTCCGGCTTCACCTCCGGCTTCTTCTTCGCACGCTTTGGCACCGGCAGTCCGAGCCACCGTCGCGACTCATCCGCGTACTCGGTTTCCGGATATTCGGAAATCTCCTGCCTGAGCAGCGGCTCCGCCCCGGCCGTGTCGTTCTTGACGTTCCTCATTATCCACGCCTTCGCGAACAGCGCTTTGGCTGCCCAGTCCGTATCCGGGAACGAATCGTGGACATTCTGGTAGAGGGCCATCGCCTTGTCATAGTCGCCGAGGTTCAAGTTGTTCACCTCGGCCAAGAGGAACATCGCCTCGCCCGGCGTCAACGAGTCGCCGCCGACCTTCTTGCCGGTCGTGCGCGCGGCCAGAGCGTCAAGCAACGCGAGCCGCTTGACCGCCAGCACTCCGTAGTCAGAATCCACTCGCCGGGTCTTGGCCGTGTCGTAGTACGCACGCGCCTTGTCGAAATCGGCTCCTTCCTCGTGGTGCCTGCCGATGCGAAACGCCGCCTCGGCCCCGAGGTCGCTTGCCCCCTTTACCTTGACCCAGGCCGCAAGCGCTTCCGGCTGCCGGCCGACTTCGGTCAGCGCCTTGCCCAGCAACAGGCTCGCCTCGTCGTCCAGATCGGAGTACCGGCCGAGCACATCCGTGACCTCGGCGACCGCTTCCTCGTACCTGCCCTCCTCGTACCGGCAGGCGGCAATCTTCAGGTTGGCCAGCGCGCGCTGCTTTGGGTCATCGGTCAACCGAGCGTAGGATACGTACCATTTCTCGGCAGCGGCATACCGCTTCAGCGTGAACGAACCGTCGGCGAGCAACTTCACCGCCGGCATGCGGAAGCGGGACCTCGGAAACCGCTCGAGGAAGGCCGCCAGCGAATCGGTGCCCCGTGCCAGCTCTTTCCTGTCGACGAACGACTTCGCGAGATTGTAGGTGGCCTCGTCGGCGAGTTTCGGATACTTCTGCTTCACCGCGTCCAGCGTTACCCGCGCCGTGCCGTACTGCTTGTCGGCGAGCAGAGCCAGCCCGCGGTAGAGCTCGCCGCGGGGCACGAAGCCGGAGTTCGGGAAAGCCAGGCTCAGTTGGTCGAACTCCCGAACCGCCTTGTCGTACTGTCCTTGCTGGTAATAGCTTGAGCCGACGAGAAACAGCGCGTCGTCCACCCACCGTGACTTCGGCCAGCGCTTGATGAGCAGGGCCGACTTCTCAATCGCCTTGTCGAATTTGGCCTTGGCCTGCGTGTTCTGGTTCTGTTCCTTCAGCTTCATCCCCTCGCGGTACGCGGCCTGGGCGTTGTAGAACGTGTTGAAGTACGCGCAGCCGGCGCCGAGCAGGGCAATCGCTGCGAGCAGGCAGGTGAGCGGCCGGATGTGTCGGGAACGTATCAAGCTGGTCTCTTGTCTATCTTACTGCCTGACAGTGCCTGCTGTCAAGGCATTCCAAGGATTCGATGATTCCAGGGGTCGAGGATTCGAGTCCCTGTGGGCCTGACACTGGACTCCTCGATTCCTGGATTCCTGGACCCCTTTCTTCTCTCCTTTTCTTGCCAAGCCGCAACCTGTTGGCATAATGTAACGTCCTATTCTTGAATTCCTCCGCTGGTCAG
>CAYOCZ010000156.1:0-7555 GCA_964402475.1 uncultured bacterium
GTCGGCCTCGGAGATGGGTCCGACGTTCAACCGCCCGATCCGCACGCCGCCGGGCTTCCCCTCGTTCGCCCACTCCTCGTAACCCGGCCCCGGCACGCCGCGTAGCTCCTCGATCTCGAACCCCGCCGCGTCGAGCATGATCTCTATCTGTCGTCGGGTGAAGTGCCGCAGATGCCCACGGTCGAGAAGCCCGGCGTGCTCGTAGGCGAAGCCCCCCTCGGCAAGCTCCATGAGGACGCGCCAGTTACGCGCGTTTGGCACTGACAGGACCAGCACCCCAGCCTCGTCGAGGAAGTCCCGGCAGTTGTCAAGGAACGCCCATGGGTCTTCGAGATGCTCCAGCAGGTCCGCCGCAACCACGCAGTCAAAGTGCTCCAGCGGTTCGGTCAGGCAGGCGACGTCTTCGTTCAACACGCGGTCGAGCACGTCGTCTGCTGCGCGCGCCATTTCCGGGTCTACCTCAATGCCCCAGACCTCGCACTGCTGCCGCCGCTTGAGCGCCGCCCCCAGCCGCCCCTGCGCGCAGCCAACGTCGAGAACCCGCACCACGCCATCAGGAATGAGTTCCATCACGTCCGACCTGTCGCTGTGTTCCATCTACACCAGCCTCCCTGTATTGCACAGCCTGCTATGTGAGCGCACCCATCGACCACGCTGCCGTTGATGCCGCATTGAGCGCGTTGTGGATGGACTCCAACGACAGATCCCACACAACCGTCTCGTCCGGCGCGACAAACGGCGTCGGCATGTCGGACAGGTACAACTCCCGGAGCGTCAGCGTCCGCGTCGTGAAACCGTTGCCGATGAGAATGGTTATGCCGATCGGCAGCGTCGGTACATCGTCGAAGAGGTCGAGCCCGCTGATAGGGCCGGCCTCGAGCGCGACCCGGCAGGAGACAATCTCGTTGCCTGGGTCAATTAGCGTCGGCAGTCGCCGCACGCCGTTGGTCTTCACGTCCAGGTTCGCCTGCGGACGGAGGTTATTGTTGAGTTCCGCACTCCAGTTCTGGCAGACATAGGCCGCGTTGTTGACAGTCACGGCGCCCCACAGCCAGGAGAAGGCAGTCGTTGCCAGGGGCGCGGTCGCAACGGTGCTGGAGCCGAATTCGCAGTCGAACCCGATCACGTCGTACAGCGCCTCCACCATCTCGCCCACCCCACCACACGAAAGGGCTACGTGGTCTACATAGCCGGTGCCGATGGTCGCCGCGTAGGTCCCCGCGCTAAGTACCCCGCCCCGAATCCATATCGTCGGCGGCAGGCCGTTGTGCACCGTGCGGTTGCAGGCGTCCAGCAGGCTCTCGCCCTTGTAGATGCTCTGGATGCTCGCCTTCGGCGTGACCATGCCGAACACCATGTCATCGCGCCCGCCGATACCATCCCGATGGTTGAGCGTCTGGTCGGATTCGGCGATGTGCCCGCCCACGATGTTCCCGAAGCCTGTGAACGCGCCCGCGGCGACCTTGTACTCGCAGAACTGGTCCAAGCCGATATAGACTCCCACGTCACTTCTCCCCTTCCTCGGCGGCCTTGGTCTTGTCCGTCGCGCCCTTCGCCGCCGTAGCAGGCGCGTCCGTCACCATAGCCGGGTACTGCGCCGCGAACTCGTCGGATACCTCATCGCCCGGCTCGTACGCTCCAATGGCCCGCGGCGTTGCCAGAATCTTCGGCATCCCGTCACCTACTCCCTCAGAAGATCATCGTATACCGCACACTGAAACGCATCTGCGCCGACAGATACCATACATTCGGCTCCGACTCTACCGGAACGACCGCGCAGGACCGGAACAGCAGCCCCTGCCATGTGTCCGTCTGCGCGTGTTGGGCCATCAGGTACATGATGTTCCAGGCGAGCTTCACGACCTCGGAGGCGGCCGTCTCCTGCGCGCTGCTGTAGGCGGTGCGCGCCTCGACTATCCAGTCGCCCCAGCCGTCAATCTCGCCGTGCGTGAGGCTCCCGTCGTTGCTGACGTTCCCATAGTCGGCGTCCGTCACGCCATCCCAGTAAACGAAGATCGGCTGGTCATGCGGGCTGGGGAACGGTCGCGCCGCGATCACGAGTACATTGCCTTTCAGCAGGCCGTCAATGATGTCCGGCTCGCCGTTCTTGAGGACCGTTGCGATGGCGTCGGTGATCTCCTCGAAGGTCGCCACTGGTCAGCCCCCGATGGCCTTTTTGAGGTAGCGCTCCATGATCTTCACGATCTGCAATTCGTCCTGCTTATGGATGCCCAGGAACGTGCGCCGCGGCATCTTGAACGCCCTCAGCGGCGCGCCAAGGTTGTGGACGAACGCCCACCAGTTCGTGCAGGCTACCCGCGCCTCGGTTGCACTGAAGCTCTGGTGCAGCCTCATAAAGATGTGCTTGCCGGTCGGGCGGAGCATGTTCTTCGCGCCGCGCCGGTGCTTCTTGGTGATCCGGCGTTCCTGCGTGGCCTTCTTCAGCTCCGGCCACTTGTCAACGACTCCGAACGCCTCGTCGCGGAAGTTCTTCACCGTGGACTTGTACTGCGCGTTAGCGATGGTCCGCATAACGGGCGTCATGTTCTTGAGCTGCCACGCGGCCTTCGAGAGTAGGCGCTTCAGCTCTGGCATCCCCTCAACGGTCATCGAAATCTGCGTCGCCATCAGGTCGCCTTCTTGTGCGGGTTCACAATCGTTGGCAGCGGCTTGTTCTCTCGCGTCGCAACGTCGCCGGGCACGTCCGTGATGCCCGCCCGGAAGTCGTCGCGCATCCGGTAGGCCTCGCTGCGGAACTCCTCCATCTGTGAATCAAACTCCCCGCCCCGATTCTTCCGCCGCACCAGCAGATAGCAGGCGTAGTTAGCCGCTGCCATCGAGATGTAAGCCGGCGGAGACACGAATGGGACCGCCAGCCCAGAGGCTTCCATAGCACCGTCAATCCATGCCTGCGCGTTGGCAATCGCCGCGTCCGGCGACAACTTGAGGTCGGCCAGGAACAGCGGCGCATCATGCAGCATTTCGCGTATCTGCTCGTCCGTGCAGTAGGCCATCGGTCTCATCCTCGTCCAGTTTCTGGCGTAGCTGCGCGAAGCGCGGCTCGGGGCAGGGCATAGCGGCCTCGGCCAGGCGCAACAGTCGGTAAGCCTCTGCGCGATCGCCCTGCTTGTGGGCGACGGAGGCGAGGCCGTAGAGCGGCATTCCGCGTGTGAATCCCATCTCCGTCTCCATCACGGACGCGGGTATCTCCGGCCACTGCTGCGCAAGCTCGAACCAGTGCTTCGCCTCGTCGAACTGCCCGTTATTCGCCGCGATGCCACCCAGGTAAAACATCACCGGGCCGCAGGTCCAGTCGGCCTCCAGCGCCTTGAAGAGCAGGTTGCGCGCCCTGTTCGGGTTGCCGACAGCGAGGTATATCTTCGCGGCGTAGGTCTCTATCTGCCCCGGCGCAAGCCCGGCTTGTAGCGGCGCAGGCAGCGCCAGTCCCGCCTCATACCAGCGAAGCGCCGTCTGCGCGTGGCCGCCGTTGGCCCAGTAGTTCGCGATGTAGAAGGCCGCCCGGGAGTCCCCGAACTCCTTCCAGTCGGCCTCGAACGCCTCATATTGGCCTTTGCGAAGGTCGTGAGACATGCGGACGGGGTTCGGCTGGGAGGGCCAGTGGGCGAGCGCGAACTCGTCGCAGCGGAATTGCGCGCCGGTCATTACGACGTGCTCATGTCGGCGGCGGACGAAACGGCTGCCGCGCCGAATGATCTTCGAGTTGCGCAGCAGGTGTAGCCGCTGGCCGTTAGCGGCGTAGAGCTCCATCGGGATAGCGACCACCTGCACGTCGTCAGGAAGTTGCGCGAGGGTGGGGTGAAGCACGTCCGCCCCATGTAGCACGAACTCGTCGGCGTCCAACCACATCAGCCAGGCGGCGTTCGTGCGTTCTTCGACCTCCGCCAGTACGTCGTTCCTCATTCGAGCGTAGCTGTTGAGCGCCTTCGCGCTGTCCGGGTCATCCTCCGTCGGCGGGTTGGCGGGCAGCCCGGTGTGGAAGTACACCTCATCGGCCAGTTTGCGGGCCAGCCGCGCGGAACCGTCCGTGGAGGCGCGGTCTACCGAGATATGGACCTCGCCCAGCTCGCGGACGGAGGAGGCCGCCCGCTCCAGCACAGATTCCTCGTCGAACGCGGTGATAACGGTCGCGAAGAGGCCATCAGGCATCGGGCGCACCCCCGTTCTCCTCGTCGGCTGATGGGGCGTCCTTCCGCGGCCTGCCCCGCTTACGCCTGTGCTTGGGCGCGCGGCGTACTGGCTTTGCCGGAAGGTCGCGGACGGGCGGGGCCTCGGCCTTTTCGGCCACGGCGGAAGGAACGTCCTCCGCCAATGCCTCGGGCGCTGGACCTTCCGGCGTAGCCGGTAGACGCTCCACGACCGTTGTGCAACGTTCCGGGCCGTCCGGTAGGAGCATGACCGTACCCGCCTGCGACTCCTCGACCGTCACCCGGTGCAGGATGCGCCACCGCTGCTTGATCTTCGATGCGGCGTAGTGCCCGCGCCAGCCGATAACCTCATCCGGCCGTGCCTGGCCGGACGGCAGGAACTCCGGCGCAGGCGCGCCGACCTCGGCAGCGAATCGCTTGGCGGCGTCAGCATCGAGGAAGAACCGTTCAGTGAGTGCCATCTACACCGTCCCCTTCCAGGCCCATTCGGCGACTACACGCGGGTCGCGACTGGCTTCAGCCGCGCGCCGCCGCCGAAGGTTACTACGTGCAGGTCACGTCGGTGAAGATCTTCTGGCTCTTAGGGAGGGCCAGCATCGGCCCGCCGGTCCACTCGACGCCCGGCTCGAGCGCGTGCGGATGCTCGGTAGTCTGGTCAGTCCAGGCGTACAGACCGCGCATCCCCTGCGGCGCGTTCGAGTCGGAGGGGCTGCAGTCCAACTCCGCGCGCCCGCAGGCCACGTTGTCCCGGCTGGTCACGATGACCATGTTGTCCGGGATGAGATAGCCGAGGTCGGCCCCGGCGTTCTCCATAGACTCAAGGTTCTGGGGCCACATGCGGTCATAGATGATGAACTCGAAGCCCCACATATTGCGAATCTCGCCGAACTTGGCGATCTGCGTCTTGAGCTCGTCGGTGTCGCGGACCCAGGTGTTCTGACGGATGTACTGCATCGTGTTCCGATTAAGGATCACGACGTTGGCATCCACGCCCGAGTACCGCTGTACCAGCTCGCGACCGTGTTCGAGGTCGCCGAGAATATCCGTGGTGGCGACCGTCCAACTGGCCGCGACCGTCGTGTTGAGCAGGTTCGTGTCCATCCCCAAGTTCACGGCGATCGGATGCGCGGGCCCGTTGGCGTAGTAGTCGATATACACCGTGCCCGGGGAGTCGCCGGCGTAGGGTAGCCCGGTTGAGGACAGCAACGCGCCGCCCGTGAGGAACTGGGCACGCAGCCATTCTCGGCGTAGGTCCAGCGAGGCCCGCATCTCGCGCACGGCCCGCGCAACGGTAGCTTGGCGGGTGCGTGCGTCCGTGAGGCTGCCCCAAGCCCGCATGTCCTTGTACTGCGGGGGCAGGGGAACAGCTTCCTTGATGCTCACGGCTTCGTAGTTGACCTTCGCGAGCGGCGCGTGAATGCTCTTCGGCGCCGGTGCGAATCGCGGCACGTTGTGCGCCATCCGCCGCGTGTGGTCTACCACGTCGTAGCTGATGTTGGGCCCTTCGATGGGGTTGGGCACTGCCGGGAAGAACTGACGCAGTACCCCGTCCGCCTCAAAGAAGGTCTCGAATAACTTCATGATCGTCTGCGGCTGTAGCTCTTCGGGGATCTCTGCCATTTCTGTCTCACCTCCTGTTATGCGTGCCTATACGCCAGGCGTCCGCGGGATGAAGTCAATGCCGCCCAACATCAGATCGACCAGGCCGTTGTAGCAGTTGGGGCTGATGGCTTCCAGGTCGGCGACCTCTACCATCCCGACCCGAATGCCGCGCGCCGGAACCGGCACGGACACGCTGTTCTCGTCGTCGGTCTGCACGTTGTCGCCGAGGAACACGCAGTCGTCGCCGAACGTCCCGCCGGTCGAGTACCCGGTCGCCATACGCTCGACGTAGAGCCCCGTCACGGCAGCGCCCGTCGCGGCCAGCGCGGCCATGCTGAGAATCTCGTTCGTGTGATCCACGGCCGTGACAACAAACGTGGCCGAGGCCAAGTACGTCGCCGTCAGGATGCTTACGGTGTCGCCGGTCGCGAACCCGTCCACGCAGGCCAAGTAACACTGCGTATCAGACGAGGCCAACGCCGTTGCGAGCGTGGAGGCGGCGATGCGGCTATACCGGCCCGTAGTCCCGACCGGGGCCATAGCAACCCCAAGCGGGATCACGTTGTCGTCACCAACGCCGGTCGGCCACAGGTCGCCTGCCGTCACAACGATGCCACGCGCCCCCTGAATCACATAGAAGGGGCTGGTCTCCTTGCTCTTGAGGGTCTCCTTGGTGATTATCAACGGACTTCACCTCCCTTCGTCTAAGTTGTGGACTGCTTACCCTTGACCGATGCGGCCATCGAGGCCACGAGCTCGTCGTTCGCCTTCTCCGCGTCCTTGTCCACAGGCGCGCTGGCCTTCTGGAAGTAGGCCTCGCCGATCGCCTGGTTGCTCTGCAGGACCGCAACCAGCGTATCGGCGACGCTGACCTTCTGCTCCTTCCCGTCGGCGAGCGTGTGAACCATGTTCTCGTCGCCGATCTCTGACAGGATCGCCGTCAGCGGCTCCACTACCGCCGGGATGATGTGCCGGCCATCGAGCAGAGCCTGCACCTGGCCCTTCGCCCGCATGACCCGCATCTCGGCAGCGTGCGCGGCGACCAGTGTTCCGTGCGCCTCCTTCTGCGCGGCCAATTCGGCCTGCATCGCCGTCAGCGCCTTCGCAGTCTCCGCGTCGGGCTTGACCGCATCCGGCGTGGTCGGCTCCTCGTCGAGGTCGCCGAGGTCTGCCGCGAGGGCGTCGATCTCCTCCTCGCTGAGGGTCTTCCCGACCAACCCGGAGAGAGCGTCACGAACCTTCGTCACGATGCTCATATGTCTTCCTCCTTTCTGGGCGCGTCTGCTTCGCAGAGGCGCCGTCCGTGTCTGCGGCGGCGCCGGCTCGTGCCCGTAGTCCGCCGCGTTCATCACTATCTCCCACGGCATCCCCTTGACAGCCGGGTCTGCAACCCATGCGGCCCCGGTGAGGACACGCCCCGGAGACGACCTGTTACTGGCCCACTCCGCGCTGATGTATCGGAGCTTGCGAGCGTTCATGTCCTCAATGAGCGATGGGTCGGTTGATTCCACATCGCCCACCAACATCTGCAGGTCGGCATCGAAACGAAGGTCAGTGAAGTACCCGAGCACGTCAGATGCCTTTTGCGGCATGGGCCGCCCAGTGTCGTCGAAGTTGTGCATGGGCCACAGGCCGGGTTGGAAGGACTGCTCCTCGCTCATGGCATGGAAGTTCTGTGCCATACGCTGCAGGTCAGAGACGCTGTAGTCCAGCCCCTTCCACCTGCCTGGTCTAAGGATCGGCAGGCCTGTTACGTACTGCTTGCCGTCCCGCTCCTCGATGCGCAC
>CAYOCZ010000157.1:0-7538 GCA_964402475.1 uncultured bacterium
CCTCGAAGTCGGTGAGGATTGAGAGCGGCAGTTTGGCGCTCCAGGCGTAGCGGCGGAGTTGGAAGGCGGGGCCGGCGTCGGCGGCGATGTTGACCGAGGGTTTCTTGGCCTCGACGAAGAACTTGCGCATGCCGCCGATGCGGAAGCAGTAGTCCGGCGCTTTGGTTGCGCCGCCGACTTTGAGCGAGTCCTCGAAGATGACGTCACGGTAGGGCATGGCGCTGCCCTGCCGATTCTCAACGTCCCAGCCCAGGGCCTCAAAGAGCGGGTCGATGAACTCCCGGCGGAGCTGCGTCTCGTTGTAGCTGCCGGACAGGTAGGCGTCGCGGTTCTGGTCGAAGTGGTCAACCAGACGTTTGACGGCGTCGGGCGCGGGCGTTCCCATGGTTCAGAAGGATATGCCCGAGGGACGTCAAGTCAAGGCGCAGCGGCAGTTCCCCTCACCCTCGACCCTCTCCCCAAAGGGAGAGGGCTGTAGGAAGAGGAAGCTCTACGGCGTCGGCGGGACGACGTCGAAGACTTGCGTGCGGATTGCGGCAAGCACGGCAGGGTCCAGGCCGCGCGCTGCCCATTTGTCGAGCAGGACCTGGGCCACGAGGGCAAAGCTCTCACCCGAGATGCCCTGCTGCCGCGAGAGTTTGTAGAGCTGCCGCGCATAGCTGAGGTACGGGACGTACATGATGGTGTGCACTCCTGCCGCGTTGAGCGTTTGCCGCGCCTTCGTCTCCATCTCGCAGAGGCTGGCCACCGCCGCCTTGTAGTGTTCGAGCATCTCCGGCCGCAGGGCGTCGAGCGTCTCTTTCACCCTGCCGGTATCGGTCTTAATCTGCCAGGCAATCAACCGTTGATTCGAATCGGACATTGGGACTCCTTTCGGGTTCGCAGTCATTAAAGGCCTGCCGCCCTATGCGTGCATGGGCCCTCACTAAGTTATATGGACGCCGGAGCACAATTTGCTCAAGAATCTTTGCCTTCCGGCCCAGCCGCGCCACGCGGGCGCAGGCCTTCATATAGTTATGTAGTCGCCAAGCCACGATTTGTTCAAGAATCCTCATGTCCTTTCAGCGCCTTCGTGTATCTCATTGTAGCGTCGCATTTTAGCGAAACGGTCCGCAGGAAACAGGCTGGAAATGACGCTCCGCGAACCGGAGTGGGAACCGTTCCCGGAACGGTTCCCGGGGTGACTCTAATAGGGGTTTGTAGATGGACTTCCTTGGCGGTTCTGCGGCCGATTTCCACGGTGAGAGGCCGAGTAACTCAGAGAAGGACTTGCGGACAGATGGCTACGGTGACTGACTATCCAACTTGCCGGTCGAATCGAGTCGCGGCTCTCAGGCCGATGTGCGGCGTGACTCGTACGGCGGTTCCGAGCTTGGTTCCGAACTCGGTTCGCGGCGTGGTTTGCCGCGTGATTGCAGAGACGGCGCGGGAATCCCGCGCCGTCTCCAAAGGAGCGTGAGTCTGTCCGGCTACAGCTTGAGCAGCGCCGCGGCTGCGCGGTGCTCGCCGGCTTCTAGCCGGCAGAAGTAGGCGCCGGCCGGAACCAGACGCCCCTGCCCGTCGCGGCCGTCCCACGTCAGCCGGTAGTCTCCGGCCGCCGTGGTGCCGTGTCGGAGCTCTCTGACCAGCTTGCCGGTAGCGTCGTATACGGACAGCGAAACCTCGGCCGCTTTCGGCAGAGCGTACCCGATGGCAACACTGCGGCCGAAGACGCTCGGGCGCGGGACATCGAGCCGGAACTGCGGCGGGGTCTGCTTGCCCTCCGCGACCCCGACGGCCTGCACGACCACGGTCCCGCTCATCGTGTCGTTGACTGGCTCGGCGTCACCGTCCACACTCAGGCTGCACCGCATCACGTGACTGCCCAGGTTCTTGGGAATCCAGGTGGCGAAGGTCACCGACATCTCTTCGTGAGACGGAACCGTCACGCGCGACTGCCGCAGGTAGCCCTCGTCGGGAATACGGAACGTCACGGTGACGTACTCCGACTGCGTTCCGTTGTTCCGCACTTGAGCCCGGGGATAGACGATTACGCCGGAGTCGACGGTGCCGGCCGGGACCAGAATCTCGACCATGGCCGCATCGCGAAAACGAGCCCAGACCAGGCTGGTATGGACATCGTTCCCGGAGTATTCATCACCGCTGAGCGCGGTCGAGCACCTGACCGTCACCGTGCACCGCGGGGGAACGACCCAGGGCAAGAACTCAAGCGTTTCCGCGTGCGCGGGCTCGAGCGCAGTCACCTGCAGCGTATCGCCGTAGATGGTGCCGATTGTCATCCACACCGGGAAGGTCGCCGCGGTCTTGCCGTTGTTCCACACCTCGACGGTCGGCACGTACGAGCTTTCCGGCTCGACGATTCCGGACGGCCCGAAGATCCAGGTGGCGGCGACGTCGTGGTCAAGCTGCCAGATGCGGTGCCCGGCCGGAGCCATATCTCCGTTGTCCGGGATATCGAGCGGGGTCGAACCCGAGGCGAACATGGTGCCCCAATCAATGTACTGCACCGACGAACTGAGGATGGTACCGGTCCTGCTATCCTGCCGCGTATCCCACGCGATGAAGTAGATGGAATCGGTCTGTTTGCCCTCGATGAACGAGGCGGCATCGGTCAGATCGAAGACCATCTTGTTGGCCGGGAATGGCTGGTTCGTTCGCGAACGGCGCCACGTGCGGAATTGAATTATCGTGTCCGCGCTCCAGCGTTTGCCGACCGTGAACTGGAGCCCGATCCGGTCCCGGGTCGGATGGTCGATTCTCACGCGCGCCAGCAGTTTCGGCTCGTACCCGACCGTATCGGTCAGGTAGCCCACCGCCCGCCCGCTGAGGAAGCTGTCCATCACCGCCACGTAGGACATCCAGAAATAGCCCGCCTGCCCCCAGTTCGTACCCCACGAGTTGATCATCCGGAACGCGCCGGGCCCGTCGACCGTGGTCAGGGTGTCGTTGTACCCGACAAAGGTTATCAGGTGCCCGCCCCGGTTGCTGCCTTCCCGGTCAGCGGCGCAGTACATGTAGTTGTGCTGGGCGATATTGTCGAAGTTGCCCCAGACCCCGATCGAGAGGCTCGAAGTGCTGCCGTTGGCGAGCAGCTGCTTGATCATGTTTATCCCGGTCGTATCGTAGGTATTGAACCACGCCCAGTCCTTGGTGCGATACGGAATGGCCTTCGAGTACGCCGACTCCGACGGCCAGCTCACCGGGTCGCCGTCATTGTACGGACAATCGGCCAGGCTGGCCACTCCTTGCTCGCAGATGAGCGGCATGTTGTTGTTGAACCCCGAGCCGTTGTCACCGCCGCCGTTGACCTGGTTGTAGCAGAAGGCCGGGCTGAACTGATGATGCGGGTCGGTGAGGTCCCAGAGCCGTTCGTGGTACTCGAGCTGCGTACGGTGATAGTAGGCGATAGACCACGACGCACAGGAGCCCTGCCCGCCCTGGCTGCCGACCGGAGGCATCTCGTCGGTCAGATCCACCGTCGGCAGGTCACGGAAGGACCTCGCCCCGAGCGCGACCGGCACGCTCCTTGCCTCATGCTCGGGCGCGACCTTGTCCAGGTCCTCAGGCACGTACCCAAGCCGGTGTAGCTCGGTTCGAGCGCTCGCGACCCCGATCAGAACACAGCAACACAGCAATACGGTCAGTTTTCGCGACATTCTTTCTCCTTTAGGAAACGGCCGCGAGCCGGCCCGTTTGCCCTTGTTCGGGCGGACCGGTCCGGAACCACCACAATTGAGTGTATTTTGTACGCGCCGATTGTCAAGCCGTTCAGGACTGCGCCCGCTTGACCCGGGAAGCCCAGCCTGTAACATTGTACTAGTGTGGCGGAGAGGGTCGACAACTCACCGCTGCCGTTGTGCTTTCTAACCTTACCGGAGGATCAATTGCGGAAATGGCTGTTGTTCGTCGTCGCGGCCGGGCTCTCGTTTCCGGCTTTCTCGCCGCGGGCGCACACGTCGCAGACTGGGACACCCGCAGCGTCCCGGCCGGCATCTATTTTCTCCGGCTGACCGCCGGGGACTGTCCCCGCACGGGGACTGTCCCCAAAACCCTGACCGCCAAGGTTATCGTCGGCCGCTAGACCGAGCCAAACACGGCGGGCGGGCGCAAGCGCCCGCCCGCTAATTTCTTGCGAAGCAGAAAACCGGAAGACAGCACAAATGACGCAGAAACTTCGGCCCGGACCTACCAGCGTCCGCGGTGAACCCGCGGCTCGTCGTACTGGGTGCGCGCGTCCGGCCGCTCGGCCGGATGACCGACCGCGATCAGACAGAGCAGGCCGGCGTTTGCGGGAACGCCCAGGAACTGCTTCAATTCGCGCTCGCGCTCAGCGCGCGGGTGGACCCCGAGCCACACGGCTCCCAGGCCGAGCATTGTCGCCGCCACCAGGATGTTCTCGGTTGCGGCCGAGCAGTCCTGCACCCAGAAATCCGGACTGACGTCCCGGTCACCGCAGACCCCGATGCAGAGCCCGGCGGTTGAGAGCATCTTGCCGTGGGGGTGAATGGCGGCAAGCTGAACGAGCTGCGCTCGTTCCGTCACCGCCACGAAGTGCCACGGCTTCCGGTTGCTCGCCGACGGTGCAGCCATGCCCGCTTCAAGCAGCGCCTTCGCGTCGGCTTCGGACACCGGTTCGCCTGAGTACTTGCGTACGCTGCGCCGGGAGAAAAGAACGGAAAGCCGTGGATCCATGTTCAGTAGTATAGCCCGGCCTCAGACATGCGCAAGTCGCAGCCGGTGCCGCGTAGCGCCTCCGCTGACGGCTGACGCGGTCGCCGGATTGACTCGCGGGCAGGCTCCGGCTAGACTG
Organism: uncultured bacterium; assembly: GCA_964402475.1. Taxonomy (GTDB): domain Bacteria; phylum Hydrothermota; class Tepidihabitantia; order Tepidihabitantales; family Tepidihabitantaceae; genus UBA2258. The sequence continues at coordinate 4,811 of CAYOCZ010000157.1, forward strand.
CCTCTGAAAGGAATCCTGCAGTGAGAAGAGCGTTGATAGTCGCAGCAGTCGCAGCCGCAGCTCTGACCGGCATGAGCTGCAACCCGGACGGCGGTCCAATCTTCCCGATGACCATCGGCAGCGTCTGGCACACGGAGTCCTACCTCCTCGAAGGGCAGGCCATTGCCGCTCTGGATACCTTCGAGACGGGCGTGACTACGACCACGGCTCTCGAGAAGGCCTACCTCACCACCGGCCAGGAAGTCGTCAGATTCATGCACGAAAGCACGGCCCACCTCCACGCACTGGACTCGACCTACACTGCAACCACCTACTCGTTGATGGGCGAGGAGGGTGATGCCATTGTGTCCTACGTCGCGCTGGACGACACTACCGGCGACACCGTAATGATGTCGAATCCTGCGGTGGGTCAGAGCTGGAGCCAGGGACCTGCCACAGCCATCGTCGTGGGCCAGGAGGATGTGACCGTCGCGGCCGGCACATACAAAAAGGCGTGGAAGGTGAAGACCATCACCAACATCGGCGGCGTCACGGTACAGGCGTTCAGCTGGTATGCCTGGGGTGTCGGTAATGTCAAGATGCACTACGAAGGCGAGTACCAGGGCTATAGTCAGGTCTACAACGAGGAGCTCACCTCCGCCACCATCAAGTAGCCGAGCCAGTTTGACATCGATGCCCTCCGCCCGGAGGGCATCTCTCTTCTATTGGCGGCTGTGGGTCGTGAGCCGCAGGCGGTCGGCGATCAGAAGACGGAGAGCTGGCTGGACTTGTAGTACTTCGCCGCGCGGCCCCAGCCGCGCAGCACGAGCCGCTTCTTCTTCACCAGCCCGGAAAGCAGATAGCCCGCTTGGGCCGGGCTCACCCGCAACAGGGTGCGGACGATTTCGTTGGTGACGAACCGCTTCTCTTCCGTTCCGGGCAGTTCCTCGAGGTAGCCCATGATTGCCGTCTCGGCAAACGCGGCCTCGGCCCGGCGAAAGAGCGAGTAGCTCACGCTCTTCTTGAGCTGGTTGTACACCGCCTTGGACAGGCGGTAGACTCGACCCTTCTTCTGTCCGAACGGTTCCAATAGCCCGCGCAGGACCATCGAGCTCAACGCCTCACGAGCTTCGTTCACGCTGCGCTGGAGTATCCGTTCGGCCTCGGACAGGTCGATCTCGCGGTTGCGCTTGAGGAACGAGAAGACGAGCAGGTCGTGCAGGGTGAGTTCGCGGCCCTCCTGGTGCCGGTTGACCACGAACCGGGCGAAGTTCTCGTCGATTCCCGATTCGTGGTTCCCCTGTGCCGACTCGACGCGGCCGCTGCGCAGGGTCAGGCGGACGAAATCAGGGCCGGACTCGTAGCTCGGCGGCTCCTTGCCGTAGGAGAGCAGAATGTGGTACATCCGCTTGACGCCCATGCCGGCGCGCTCGACCATCCGGGTCTTCTGCAGGCTCTCGGCCAGCAGACGGTTGCGCGACACCGGTTCGTGCCCAAGGATGTTCTGCGGGTTGACGTCGCCGAAGAACCCGCCCGGGTTCGAGACTTCGAGCCGGTCCGGGAAGTGGCGCAGGTAGACCGGTCCGCTCACGCCGTAGTCGCGGTGGACGAACGCGTTCAGCAGCGCCTCGCGCAGGACTTCCTCCGGGAAGTCGGGAATCTCGAAGTGGAAAAGCCCGAGCTTCAGCGTATAGATGCGGTTGTAGGGCTCGAGCGCCTGCGTGAACTGCTCGAGTATCGCGAGCAGCGGCCGGTTCGAGTCGGCCCGCTTGTCGTACTCGGTGTCGCTCTTCATGTGCAGGTAGATGGCCTCGTGCCCGGGCAGTTGCTGCCGGAGCGCGTCCGGCTTGCCGACGAGCAACAGCCCGGCCACAGTCAGTCGCAGTCCTCCGGTCTTTGCTGCTCCTTCCTCCCTTCTCTCTCCTCCCTCCTCACGCACCAGCACGCCGAGCCGTTCCAGCAGGTCATCAGTCGAGAGCGCAAGCAGCGACGAAGCCGGTTCCTTGGCGGCAAGGATGCGACGGAGCCGCTCAACCTCGATGCCGTCCACCGCTTCCGGCCCGAGGTCAAGAATGCGCGCGGAGAAGTCAGGATTCGGCTCGAGCATTACCGTCATCTTAACCTGACCGGCTCTCCAGTCAAGCGGCTGCAGCCCACCCAGGCCGTATCTGCTAGACCGCTACTTCGACTCCCTGTAGAATCTACCTCAGACTACGCATGCGCTACGTCGGCAATATCTTCCGTCCGCCCTCTGAGGCCGATTCCCTGCTTCTGCAGGCGACCATCGGCTGTTCGCACAACCGCTGCACGTTCTGCGCAATGTACCGGGACAAGCGGTTCCGGGTGCGACGGATTGAAGAGGTGCTCGAAGACATCGAGGCCGCTCGCGAGCGCTACGGTCCTGATACCCGGCGCGTCTTCCTGTGCGACGGCAATGCGCTCATCCTGCCGACGCCGCACCTGCTCCGGATTCTCGCCAAACTCGAGCAAACGTTCCCCGACCTCCAGCGCGTCGGCGTGTATGCCAACGCTCGTGACCTTGTCTCCAAGTCCGTTGCGGAGCTTCAGGAACTCGTGCGTCACCGGCTCTCGTTATTCTACCTGGGCCTCGAATCGGGCTCGGATGCCCTCCTGAAGCAAATTGACAAGGGAGCCACCGCCGGCGAGATGGTGGCCGGGGTACGGCACGGCATGTCGGCGGGCATGAAGTCGTCGGTCATCTTCCTGCTCGGGCTCGGTGGCCGCAAAC
>CAYOCZ010000158.1:0-5596 GCA_964402475.1 uncultured bacterium
GGTCCGGAGGCATCAAGGACAGTCTATGGCTGCGGCCCTCCTTTTCAAGACCTAGCCGGCCAGCTGCCGGATTAAGTCCCCGCTGCGGCTCCGGACGTCAATCACAACCGTGGGTCGGCCCAGCACGTGCGAGGCGCACGCCATACACGGGTCGTAGGCACGGAAGAACATCTCGACCGTGTTGAGCAACCCGTCACTGACCTTTCCTTTGTGAATCAACTCCTTGGCCGCCTCGCGCACGGACAGGCAGATCGGCCCCTTGTTGTTGGTGGTCGCGACAATCAGGTTCACGCTCTCAATCATGCGGTCTTCGGTCAGCCGGTAGTGATGGAAAAGCGTCCCGCGCGCCGCCTCAACCACGCCGATCCCCTCCGGTTTCATGTCGAACTTCATGTTACGGATATCGGTGTCGGTTATCCCGGGGTCGGTCGCGAGCTCGAGCGCCCGTTCCGCAGCATAGAGCAGTTCGACGAGCCTTGCCCAGTGATACGCGAGCGTCGAGTTGACGGGCTTGACTCCGAACGTGTCATACAGCTTGTGGTACGCGGCGTCAGCCTGGGGCGTGGCCATGCCGTCGGCGACGTTGAGCCGGCCCAATGGGCCGACCCGGTACAGCCCCGAGTCCGGGCCGTCGACCAACCCCTTGTACCCGACTGCTTTCAAGTACGTCGCCTTGACGTAGCTCCAGTCGAGCACGTGCTCGGAAATATGGTCGAGGTAGTCCCCTGGGTTGAACTTGGCAAACTCCTTGCCCTGCTGGTCGGTAACCCGTACCTGCCCGTCGTAGAAGCTCACGCGGTTCCGCTCGTCCACCATGCCCATGTTGTACACCGCTTGGCCGAGTTTCGGGTTCTGTACCAACGCCATGTAAGCGGGGTTCTTCAGCACGACGTCATCGAACAATTGCAGCGTGAACTTGGCGAAGGCCACGCACGATCGCGCCATCGTCTCGATTTCTTTGCGGCTTTCTTCCGTCAGGGCCTTGGTCTGACCGCCGGGGATTCCGCTCACCGGATGGGTCGGCTTGCCTCCGAGAATCTCGGTAATCCGCTGGCCATAGGCCCGGTGCTTGATGACTTCTTTGGCCGTGTCCACTCCCACCTTCTCGATGACTCCGAGGATATTCCGCTTCTCCTTCGGCGCGTCCGGTCCGACAACGAAGTCCGGCCCGCCCAGGAAATAGAAATGCAGAATGTGGTCGTAGATGATGTAGCCGGAGTAGATAAGCTCGCGTAGCTTGCGCGCGGTTTCGGTCGGCTCAACCCCGAAGGCTGCATCAAGGGCCTTGACCGAGGCGTAGTGGTGCGCAACCGGGCAGACCCCGCAGATACGGCTGGTGAGCTGGGGCATGTCTTCGGCCTTCCGGCCCTCGCAGAACTGCTCGAACCCGCGCAGCTCCGGGACCTGCAGGTAGGCGTTCTCGACCTCGCCCTTGTCGTCGAGGAAAATCTCAATCTTCCCGTGCCCCTCCAGCCGCGTGATCGGGTCAATCGTGATCCGCTTGCTCACTTCTGCCTCCGCTTGCTGATGGTCGCGCTGGCCAGGCCGTACATGTAGAACGTGCCGACCGGGTCCTTGACCTTGGCCAGCAGCCTCTCGGTTTCCGGCCCCGTGATGTCTTTCTCGTCGTCCACTCGGAGTACCGACGCGAGCGCCGAGATCATCTTGCCGCCCTGGTCTGAGACCTCGGGTGTTGGTCCCATGCAGCCGGTGCACGGCCAGTTGCCGTTGATGCACCGCTGGCCGCAGCCGCCGCGGGTGACCGGTCCCATACAGATGATTCCCTGTTCCAGGAAACAGACGCCCGGGTCGGCCTGAATCTCCCAAACGCGCTTGATGCCCGGCATCTTCTTGGCCACGTTCTTGTTCCGGTCACACTCGTCGCACAGGGCCTTGGTCGGACCCAGTACCGAGCCCTTGGCCGGCAGGCTGCCCTCGAAAATTGCCGTCAGGGCGTCCAGAATCCTCGGCACCGCCGGTGGACAACCCGGCAGGTAGTAATCGACCTCGACCACCCGGTTCAGCGGCGACACCCGGTCGTAGAACTCGGGCAGGGTCACGTCACCCTCAGGAACCTTGCCCTTCACCAGCGGCCTGGTGCCGCCCGGATTGACGACCGATGGTTCCTCGGCATAGACGTGTTTCAGTATCTGCTCGCGGCCATACAGGTTGGCGAGGCCGGGAATGCAGCCGTGGTGGGCGCACGAACCGAACGCGACCAGCACCTTGGACTTCCGGCGCAGCAGGTGAGCCAGTTCCTCCTGCTCCGAGTTCCGCACCGACCCGTTGAAGAAACAGACGTCCATGTGGCGGTCCGGCATGGCCTTCACGTCGGCGTACTTCGTGTCCATGGCCACGGGCCAAAACAGGATGTCGGCTCGCTCGAGAACGTCCAAGATCTTCTCGTTCGTGTCGAGCACGGCAATCTCGCAGCCTCCACACGAGGCCGCCCAATAGAAACCGAACTTCAGCTTATCGGGCAATTGGGTCCTCCGGGGTATGTCAGATGGAGAGGATAGACCGACTCCCTCTCAGAGTCAAGCACCCTCGCCGCCTCCTCTAGTCTCTCTCCCGGCCAACACGGTTGCCGCTGCCAAGTACAGAAACGGCATCGCCGGCACCCTGAATCTGCCGTCGGTAAAAGGCAGGGCAGCCACGACGAAGTACAGCCCGGTGAACACCAACAGCAGCTTCTCTGCCCGCCAGCGTCTGAGCCCGAGCGAAACCAGCGCCAGAGGAAACGCACCAATCGCGGTCAGCAGCTCGAACCCGGCCAGCAGCCATATCGCGAGACTCACGCCATAGGAACCGTAGTCCCGGTTCAGCAGCACGCTTCCTTGCGTGGCCGACTCGTTGGCGGCAAGAGCCCTCAGCACGAGGTCGTCGGACTTGATGCCGGCAATAACCCGGGGCATGCCGCGCAGGCATATCCAGGCGTACCGGAGGGGATCGTGCAGGATGATGCTCGTCGCTTTGCGCGTCATCGCGTCAGCCAACTCCAGCGGGTTGTCGGTGGCGAGCTTCGAGGTGAAGTCGCGTGCCAACTCAAGCCTTTCAATGTCCCACGTTGTGTGTTGCTTGTCCCCGATCACCGTCGCCGCGTTGGCATACAGCAGGTTGTATCCGCCATTCGAGGTAAGGTTGAGCCGACGGTAGTGACAATAGTTCCGCGCTACCCAGATACCGGGCAGCGCAGAGAACGCGACCAGCATCAGGACCAACCCTCGCCAGTTCCGCCGCGCAACGAGGAGAAGCCCGAAGGGCACGAACGCGAACAGGGCAACGGGCCTCACCAGCGCCGCGAACCCCAGCACCAGCCCTGCCGCAGCCGGGCTCAGTGTCCGACTCGGTTTCCCTTCGCAGGTCTTCCATCCCCGGTCTTGCGTCCAACCCAGGAACAGGGCCGCTGCTAGCACCACTGAGAAAGTGAACAGCACCTCGGACATGACCGTTCCCGACAAGAAGATGCTCGGAATGTCGACCGCGAGAAACGCTGCTCCCAGCAATCCGGCCCGCGAATTGAACAGCCGAAGACCGACCAGACCGACAAGAAACACCGTCAGCCCAGCGAGCAGGGCCTGCACAACGATGATCGCCGTCAAGTTGTCGTCAAGAAGAGCAAGCAGCAGTGGATAGCCTGGAGTCCGGAACGTGTTCGGCTCGTGGTCCCAGGTGTATGACAGCCGATGCCTGATGCCCGCCCCGAGCAGCAAGTACTGCTTCGAGTCGCCAAGGTCGATCTCCCCGCGCTTCAAGTAGGTCACCTCGGTTTCTGGCTTCACCGGGCCAGCCGCAACGTAGCTGTGTCCCTTGAACGACGCTGACGTAGCTAGCCTGACAACGACGGCCGCAAAGGCGACGACCAGCAGCGCCCGGAGCTCTGCTTTGGACACGCACTGCTTATATCCTGCCCGCGTCCGCTGTCAAGCTAAACCGTGTCCGTCCGCCCGACACGAGAGGATTGTCCTCACAGTGGTGAATTTCGGTCCGGGACCCCAAACCAATTCTGGTATTGACGAGCCGCATTTTCGTATCTATGCTTAGCCTTCAACCTAGACAGGACTGGTTGCAGACCCTCAACCGAGGGTGAGTGAAACCTAAGGCTGCTCTTACCTTAAGGAGGAATGTATGTCCGTCAAACTCGCAATCAATGGCTTCGGCAGAATCGGACGGCTGGTGGCGAGAATCGCGTCCCGCCATCCGGAGATTGAGGTCGTCGGCATCAATGACGTCACCGACGCCGCGACCCTCGCCCATCTGCTGAAGTACGATTCGGTCCACGGTCTGTTCCCGGACGTGAAGGTTGACGGGGATTACATCACTATCGCCGGCCGCAAGGCGCTGGTGAACAACGCAAAGAAGAACCCGGACCTGCCCTGGCACGAGCTCGGGGTCGAGTACGTTATCGAGTCCACCGGCCTCTTCACCGAGTATGGCAAGGCGGCGATGCACCTGAAGTACGGCGCAAAGAAGGTCATCATTTCTGCCCCGCCCAAGGGTGACAAACCCGTCAGGACGCTGGTGATGGGTGTGAACCACACGACCTATGACCCGAAAACCGACCACGTCGTTTCCAACGCCTCCTGCACGACGAACTGCGTGGTGCCGGCGGCCAAGATCGTGCACGAGAGCTTCCGGATTCAGCGCGCGTACATGACGACGATTCACGCCTACACGAATGACCAGGCGCTGCTCGACCAGCCCCACAAGGACCTACGCCGTGCGCGGGCTGGCGCGATGTCGATGATTCCGACATCGACCGGCGCGGCCAAGCTCATCGCCGTCATCTTCCCGGAACTGAAGGGCAAGATCGACGGCAGCGCCATCCGGGTGCCGACGCCCGACGTCTCGATGGTCGACCTCGCGTGCATCGTCGAGAAGAGCACCACGAAGGACGAAGTCAACGCCGCGTTCAAGGCCGCGGCCGATGGCCCGCTCAAGGGTATCCTCCAGTACGTCGAGGAGCCGATCGTCTCGATCGACCTCGTGGGCAACCCGCACTCGTGCATGGTCGACTCGAAACTGACCTCGGTGGTCGACGGCACGCTGGTCAAGGTGTTCGCGTGGTACGACAATGAGTTTGGCTATGCCAGCCGGCTCGTCGACCTGGTCGGGTACATGGCGTCCCGGGCCTAGTCGATGAACAAGTTGACGGTCCGCGACATCGATGTCCGGGGCAAGCGCGTGTTCCTGCGGGTCGACTTCAACGTGCCTATGACCGAGGAGATGCGGATCCGCGACCTCGCCCGCATCGTCGCCGCGCTGCCGACCCTGCAGTACCTGCTCGACCATGGCGCAGGCGTGATCCTCGCCTCGCACCTAGGCAAGGCCAAGGGCAAACCCGACCCCCTCTTCTCCCTCCACCCGATTCTGCCGGTCGTGTCCCAACTGGTGGGCAGCCCGGTCACCTACGCGCCGGTCTATACCGGCGACAACGCCGCCAAGGTGAGGAACCGGGCGGCCCCGGGCACGGTCACCCTGCTCGAGAACCTGCGGTTCCATCCCGGCGAAACCGCCAACGACGCTTCGTTCGCGCGGGAACTCGCCTCGTTGGCCGACGTCTACGTCAACGACGCGTTCGGCACGGCCCACCGCG
>CAYOCZ010000158.1:5606-7502 GCA_964402475.1 uncultured bacterium
CGCCCACGCATCGACCGTCGGTGCGGCGTCCTTCTTCAAACAGCCAGCTGCCGGTCTGCTGATGGAAACCGAGGCCGACTTCCTGACTCGGATCCTCGAACACTCGGCCCGCCCGTACGTCGCCATCATCGGCGGCTCCAAGGTCTCGGACAAGGTCGGGGTCATCAAGAATCTGCTGCCGAGGATCGACCACGTCATCCTTGGCGGCGGCGCGGCGTTCAACTTCATGAAGGCCCGCGGCATCAAGATCGGGAAGTCCCTCTGGGAGTCCAAGTTGGCCGAACAGGTTCGGCCCCTGGCCGCCGACCCCAAGCTGGTGCTGCCGACCGATGTCGTCGTCGCCCCGGCCATCGACGCCGGTGCCGACGCCAAAACCGTGCGGGCCGACCAAATCCCCGACGGCCAGATGGGTCTCGACATCGGTTCGGACTCGGGCCGACGGTTCGCCGAGGTACTGGCGACCGCGAAAACAGTGGTCTGGGCCGGCCCGATGGGCGTGTTCGAACGCGACGCTTTCGCCGAAGGCACTCGCGCCGTGGCTCAGGCTGTAGCCGAAGCTACGGACCGCGGGGCGTGCACCGTGGCCGGCGGCGGCGATACCGGCGCGGCCCTGGCGAAGTTCGGGTATGCCCAGAAGATGAGCCACGTCTCGACCGGCGGCGGGGCCTCCCTGGAATTCCTCGAAGGCAAGATCCTGCCCGGCATCGCGGCCCTGGCGGACCGTTGAACAGAACCCGAATCCCGCTTGTCGCGGGCAACTGGAAGATGAACAAAGGCCCGAGCGAGGCCAGGCGCTTCGCCGAGGAACTGCTCCGCGCAATTCCGCATGACGCGCTGTTTGAAAGGGGCCGCAGCGGCCAGACCCGAATGTCGAGCCCTCGGGAGCACGTTGAGGTTGCGGTCTTCCCGCCGTCCACAGCCCTGCCCGCAGTCGCCGGTGTCCTGAGAGGGACGTCAATCTCGTACGGCGGTCAGATTTGCCATTGGGAACCGAGCGGGGCGTTCACGGGCGAGACCGCGCCCGACTTCCTGGCCGAGCTCGGCTGCCGATATGTGCTGGTCGGCCATTCGGAGCGGCGTAACCTGTTCGGCGAGACCGATGAGAACTGCCGAAAGAAGCTGCTTGCCGCCATTGCCGCCGGTGTCGAGCCGATCCTCTGCTGTGGTGAAACCCTCTCCGAGCGGGAATCCAACCTGGCCTTCAAGGTCATCGAACGGCAGCTACAGACGGCCCTCGCCGGCCTGTCCCCTGCCGCATCGTTCGCAATCGCCTACGAACCGGTCTGGGCGATCGGCACCGGCCGCACTGCCACGCCGGCCCAGGCTGGTGAGGCCCACGACTTCATCCGTCAGTGGCTCGGGCGCAGTCTCGCCCCGGCAGTCAGCGAACGCACCCGGCTGCTCTACGGCGGCAGCGTCAAGCCTGACAACTTCGGCGACCTGTTGAAGCAGCCCGACGTTGACGGCGCGTTGGTCGGCGGCGCCAGCCTCGAGGTTGCCTCGTTCCGCGGCATCGTGGACTCAGCAATGTCTTACTTGACCGGCCTGATTTGATGAGTAACATCACGTCTTGACTTCGTTCACCATTCCGCTAATCTAGCCCGACTGAGGAGAACACTTAATGTATGGTATCCTGATATTTTTCCACCTGCTGGTATCTGTTGTCCTGGTACTGGTCGTACTCGTGCAGCAGCCCCAGAAGGGCGGAATGGCCTCAATCATGGGCGGCGGCGGCGAGAACATGTTCGGGGGCGGCGGCGCGGCTCCGTTCATGGCCAAACTGACGACCGGCCTGGCGGTCGCCTTCATGCTCACGTCGCTCGGACTCGTGTTGGTCGCAGCCCGGCTCGGCCGCCCGGCCCAGCCGCGAAAGCTCATCGGTCGCCTCTGCACGGA
>CAYOCZ010000159.1:0-7458 GCA_964402475.1 uncultured bacterium
CTGGAGCCGGTGTTCGACGATGCCGTCCGCACCACAGATGATCGGCCGCTCGATACGGACGCTGCCCGACTTCTCGGCCATGCCGGAGCCGCCGGGGAACGGGTCATCGATGCTGAACGAGCCGCCGCCGTCGATGCTCTCCTGGCCTGGACACGTGCTCGTCTCATACACGGTACACCCGGCGACGCGACCAACAGCCATCCCGGCGAAGGCGTCATCGGAGTCGCCAAGCCCGCCGTGCTGCTGCTTCCAGTCCGGGTCGGACAGGAGCGACGCGATCGAGTTCGGCGAGCAGAACATCGCGTAGTCGCCGTTGGGCAATGCCGCCGGCACACTGTTGTTCCGCATGTGGGCGACGACCTGGCGAATCGTGCTGACGAGCAGGCCATCGTTCTGCGTGATGTTGTGCATCGATGTCCCGCCGCCGGAGCGGTAGATCGGCGAACGCGAGCCGCTGATGATGCGGTCGTACTCGCTCCAGGACTTCGCCACTGCGAGCGTGAGCACGCCGGGTCCGTAGATCCCCTCGGGGCCGCTGTTCGTCGGGGTGCACGCGACGACAGACGCCGTCGTCGATGTCCCGATCGTCACGGCCAGCGTGTTGGCCGCGCTCACGTCAGATAGCGAGCTCTCTCCGGTCGCGACGGCCTCGTGAAACCCGTAGCAGCACTGCACGGGGAACGCTACGGACGCCACGCCTAGCGCCGTGGCGTAGCTGTTGCCAGCCATGCCTGCGGCGTACGCGAGATCCCGGACAACCGAGTCCATGGTCCGCCCGCTCTGCGATCCGAGGGCAGCCAGTCGGCTGAGCCACTCGTTGATGACCGAGAGGATCGTGTCCGGCATGAAGCAGTCGATCGTGTCGTTGAACGATGCCAGGACCGCCGTCCACTGCTCCCTACTCAGGATCTGCGGAGTCGGGTCCAGCCCGGGTTGGCGCCGACGCCCGCGCTTGGCAAGCAGGCCGTCGCGGGTGAACTTCATCGAGTCGGCGTTGCCGATCCACTGATCGCCCTGTCCACACAGGATCTCGCGGAAGATGAGGTTTGGTTGCAGCGGCCTGAAGAACGCCGCCGCGAGCAGGTTTTCGTTGACCACGTCGCGGATGGCCTGCGTCTGAGATAGTACGGTCCAGGGCACTGCCATTGAGGCTTCCTCCTCTAGTCAGCCGCCTGAACCACTGCCGAGCTACCCAGCTGCGGCGGCCGTGCGGCGGATCTCCTGCAGCCGTGCGGCCGCCTCTTTGGGCGTCGCGTCGACTGCGTTGAACTTCGGCGGCTTGTCTCCGCCGCTGCCCCCCGTCGGGGGCTTCTCGTTTCCGTTCTGGCCGGTGTCAGCCGACCGAACTTCGACCTTGGCGAATGTCGGGTGGTCCTTGGCAAGTGCCGTAAACCACGCCTTCGCGTCGACGTCCTCGCGGGCGTCCTCATCGAGCCCATCGATGTGCGCCTTGAACAGCGGCATCGCCAGTTCGGTCCGTTTGATCCCTGCGTCCGCGGCCGCCTTCTGAATCGCGGCCTCCCGCTTCTGGGCCGCGGTCTTCTGCGCAGCCGCCGTATCGCGCTCGGCGAGCACTCCCGAGAGGCTCTCCTTGACGGTCTTCTGGACGTCCTCGAGCAGGGCCGCCTTGAAGGCGTCCGGGTCGAAGGTCGGCTTGTCGTCTGGCTTCTTGTCCGGCTTCGGCTCGGCCTTCTTCTCCGGCTCGGCCTTCTTCTCCGGCTCGGCCTTCTTCTCCGGCTCGGCCAGCTTCGCCGCCAGATCGGCCTCGTCCTTGACCCCGTGCTTCTCGAGGAGCTTCCGCAGAGCGGACCGCTCCGCGCGCTTGATGCGCCGATTCAGCGCGTCCTGCGTCATCGAGATCGTGTCGCCGCCCTTGGGCTCGTCGTCGTCATCGCCATCGGCGAAGAGTTGGAACCTGCGTGCCGGGTCGAAAATCGTCTCCATCGTCCTCTCTCCCTGCTGTGGTCTGGTCCGGCTGTTCCCGCCGCCGTCGCGTGGTAGACCCCGTCAGGGGCTGAATGCCGACTACAGCTCGTCGAAAGTCTTCGCGAGCTGCTCGGCAAGTTGAGTGCCCGAGCTGGCTCCGGCCGTCAGGCCGGCGTACACGAACGTGAGCTCCTCGCCGCTGGACACCGTGCCACCAGCCGTCACGATGCGCGTATCGTAGTCGATGCTGAACTCATCAGCGCCGAGCGTCTCGCCCTGAGGCACCTGGACCATCGGCACGTGGCTGGTCGTCTCGGTGAACATGCACACGACCGGCCCCAGCGGGACCTTGTCGAGCGTGCAGTTCAGGCTCGCGTCCACGTCCTGCGTTTCGGTCACGATCGCGGAGATGTCCAGCAGGACGTTCCGGAAGTAGATCGCGCCTTCCCGGAGGACGTCCGCCAGCGTGTTTGGGTCCGCCTGGCGGAGCTTCTCGGACAGCGTCTGCGAGATGATATCCATGCCTAGTCTCCCGCGAACAGCAGCTCGCCGTCCGCCGTCCCATTCAGCTTCATCGCCGTGATCGGCCGGTTGGGGCAGTGGATCGCGAAGTGCCCGTCAAGCGGGACAATCGCGTCCGTGCCGTTCAGGCTCGTGATCTTCAAATCGATTGGCGACGCCGCATAGCCGACGAGCATCTTGACGCTCGTGATCGGCCCCAACCCGACGACGGTGTCCGCCTGGGCGCCGTGGAACGTGTGCTTTTCGTCAAATGCGTAGGTCCCGCACTGGCTGATGGCCCGGCCCGTCGTTGTCCCCGTCGAGCTCCCGGATGGAGGCGCGATGGACACGGAGCCGCTAAGCGTTGCACGGACAGCCATTACGCCAGTAGGCTACTGGACTCATGCGGAAAAAGTCAACGTGTTGTGGAAAAACTACGCACTGGTGGGAGGAAGCGGCTGATAGCGGACGGTCACGATCTGCCCGAGCCGCGCGCCTGGATCAAGCCGCAGGTACCGACCTCGGCCGGTGATGATCAGGTGGACGCTGTCCGTGGGAGACGCTGCCACGCCGACCGGCTGGACCCACTTGTTGCTCGCGTCCGCCGGCTCAGGCAGATTGCCGTTGCTGTCCAGTGGAGGAGCACACAGCGCGATGGCGAGCGCGTTGCCGGCCGCTGCGTAGTGGATCAGCAGCTGGTGGCGATCGGTGTCGATTGGCAGGTTGACGTACTTGTCGTCGGTCTCGAGGGCGGTGAACGTAAATGTGGTCGGAGCGTAGCGGATCATGGCTTGGCATCCTTCCGCCTCTTCGACCTCGGCTTCGGCTTCGGCTCCTGCGTCGGCTCCTGCGTCGGCTCGCTCCGCGTATGGGCAAACGTACTCATCGCCAGCTGCTCGTTCAGGGCCGCCACGAATGCGGCCGACGGGGCCGCTGGCTTCTCTTTTTTCCTCACTTCACCCTCCTCAGCGTGACGTGCAAGAACTCGCCACGCATCTCTGATTGTACCACTTCCACTACCCCACCAGCGATATACTCCGCCTCGTTCTGGAAGTAGCTGAAGTCCTCGATAAGCGTTCCTTCCGTGGCACCCGTCCACTCATACAGGATGTCGACCGCGTCGACCCCCTCTCGCCGTAGCCGTATGCCCACCGTGGTCGCGAAGCGCTCCGCTACCTCTCGCGCATCGCCGTCCGCGAAGCTCGTGAATGCCCCGAGGTCGAAGCGGAACCCTGGCTGCATCTCCTCGGCGAGTCGCCGTTCGAGCGCCAGGCCGCGCATCAGGTCAGCGGGTGGCATCGGCCGTGCCGCCAGCGCCGTGCAGATCCGGTTTGCGCTGGCGTAGCCCGCGGCGCTCGGTTTGACCTCCCTGTGCAGCCCTGGCACGCGGATGCTTCCTGCCACAGGATCAAATATCGACGGACTTCGGCACGCCGCCACGTGCCCGCGAGTGAAGAGAGTGATCGCGTCCGCCACCTCCCTTTCTGCCTCTGGGGCCTGTCCATAGCGCCAGCCGCGCGGCTGCGATGTCATGTCCTCCCACGCATCCCACGTCTCGAGTCGCTCCGCTGCAGTTTCGGCCACCTTCTCGAACGGCACACCAGGAGGTCGCACCGCAACTGGAGCAGTGGGCCCCGCCGCCTTGATTGCTGCGGCGTCGGCGTCCATGGCTGCCACGGACTTGGCGAACAGGTCGTTGATCGCGGCCTCAGAGTCAGTGATCGCGAGGTGGACGGCCTCCGGCGTGGCCTTCTTCTTCGCGACAGCGGCCCCCTCGCGGTACAACGCATACAGATCGGGCGATTCCGTGGTCACCATGACGCCCGCGTCTAGGTGGGCCCGATGAAGGGCATCCCACTCCTCGAGCAGATCGCGAGCGACGTTGCCGAGACGCACGTCCTCCGCCACCGCCACGCGCTTCGCCTCGGCCTTGATTGCTGCGCGGATCTCGCGAGTGGCCTTGGCCAGTGCATCCCTGATGGCGGCCCTGACCGCAGCCCCCACCGACCGCGCCACTGCCGCAGTCACGGGCCCACTGCGAGCCAGCGCCGTCTTTCGCGCGGCATTCGCCGCGGCATTGATGTCGGCGGTGATGTTGACGTCAACGCCTGCCGACTTGAGCGCGATCTTGCTTTGTGCGGCAGCGATGAGCTCAGGCATCTTGGCGTCGAACTTTGCCATCGCAGCGAGCAAGGGCGTCGCCGCGACCTCCTTCTTAGCCTGCGGGGCTGGCCCGTCCGCTGTCTTGATCGCATCCAGCGCGGCCGCGAATTCGTCTCTGCTCGTCTGGTCCAGCCTCGCCAGCCCGCCCGGAGGCTCGCCCCACGACGCGCGCCAGACTACCAGCGTGGCCCGGTCGTTGGGGCGATTTGGCGGTGAGCTGACGGACTTGCTGTGTACCGGGTCCCAGAAGGACTGGCCCGGCCGCCGGAGCTGCCCGTGCATCTTGAGGGAGTCTTCGTCGACGCGATTGTCGAGCGGCTGCCCGGTCTCGTCGTTCACGAACTCGACCCATCGCATGAGCACATCGCTGGCGCCTTCGTCGGCCAACATCTGCCCGGCCTCGAGAGTCGACGTGTTGAACGCGAACGCGCCTTCGGTGCGCGCGATCCGCTCCGCCTTCCACCATGCGGGCTTGAAGCCGTCGTTTCGGGATGCGAGCGCATCGGCCATCTGCGTAGGCCCCATCCCCTGAGCGAGCCCCTTCGCCAGCGTCTGCTCCATGTCCCGCACGACGCTCTCACCGTAGTTGTGGATCACGGTCTTGCGCCTGATGTGGAAACGCTCTAGCAGCGTGGTCTCCGTCGCGAGTGCGCCAGACATCCGGGCGATCTCACGGACCGGAAGGACGCCGTACTGCACGGACGCGGCACCAATCGCTCGTTGCGCGACGCTGACCCCCTGTGCGAGCGTCTCGACCGACGAACGCATCGCCTGGATCTGCGTCTCCGAGATGGGTCCATCCAATTGCTGTGCCAGCCCAGCGATCACAGACTGGACTTGCGCTTGATACGCGATCGTCGTGGCTCGGCTAAAAGCCTGCTCAGCCGGGATGGCAGCCAGCCGTGCGGCGAGCTCCCTCTGCGCAGCGGCCATCACCGGACGGAGTCTCTTGATTGAGTCGACTCGCGAGATGAGGTCCAACCTCCTGCGAGTCAGCGCGATCAGCGTAGACGCGCCACGAGCCCCGATTTCGAGGCGAGCCACGGGCTAGCCCTCGTCGTCGTCGGTGTCGTCGTCGGTGTCGTCGTATTGCGCTGGCGGCTTGCCCTCGATTCCGGCCAGTAGCCGCTCGTTGAGCGCGTCCTCACGCGACTCCGCTGCGACGTCGCGCTCCGCCTTCTCGCGCTGGGCCTTGCGGTAGGCCTCGATGGGATTCGGCAGCCGAGCTGTCGACGCGTACTGCCTCGCAGCCGTCTCCCCGTCGATCCAGCCCGCGGCGTTCGCCGCCACGAGATGGCGCTGCGTCGTCTCCACCTCGGCCGGCGTCGGCGTTGTGTGCTCCGGCCACATGAGCTTGATGACGCCGCCCGGCCCGATCTCACGTGGCACGATGGTCGCAGGCTTCTCCGGGTCGTCCGGATCGTCCTCGACCTTGGGCGGGACGTGGATCAACCGACGGGTGAATCGCGGTGGCCCCTGTGGCGGGAGCTCCCCAGTCTCGTCCGCCTGCTCCGCCTGCTCGCCGTCGTCTGTCGCGTCGGCCGGCTCCTCGCGCGCCTGTCCAACCCGCCGTGCATAGTCCGTGACCATCTCGAGCAGGCGCACCAGCGCGGGGCCATACTGATCGCGCAGCGTGTCCACGCGGGCGAACATCGCCCTGTGGCGATAATTGATCTCCGTGGCCGTCGTCGCCACGGACGCCTCGGACTCGAGCACGACGTCGCAGGCTTCGAGGATGTCGTGCTTCAGGGTGGCGACGTTCTCGCGCGCTTGGACAGTGCCTCCGCCAGCCATCTCCATGTAGTGCGCATCGCCGTCGACGCCTGGCAAGATCGCGTGGTTCGAGCCCTTCTGCAAGATGTCGCCGACGTTGTGCTTCTTGGTCTTGACCACCGGAGTCGGGTCGCAGTTCTTCCCCGTGGCTCTGACTGCGTGCGCGAGCTGCTCGTCGTGCTGGACGATGGCCGGATACTGCCCAGCGCAGTCGGGTTCCCCGTCGATGTCCTCCGAGTTCTCAGTGTTCTGGATCCAAGCAGCGGGGCAGCACCCGAACTCATGGGGTACGCGCTTGCGCTCCTGCCAGTCGGACGGCACCGGCGTGCGGACCGCCCCCCGGCCAGACGCGCGGAGGTGGTGATAGACGGTGTCCGCATCGGTGTCGATCCGTCGCCGGTAGTGGTACCAGACGGTCTCCTGCGTCCCGTCCTGGCGCCGCTCCACCCGGGGGAACATGTACCGGATCTCGATGGCGCCAAGGAGGCACCTCGCTCGGTCGATCCACTCGGGTGTCACGCGTTTCGGGTTGTGTCGCTCCCAGACGACATGTCCGTCATGCACAGCAACAGACACGACAGCCGTGCCCATCGAGCCCCCGTAGCCCCTGGCCTCGCGGAGTGCCGCCCATAGCCTGGACTCGTCCACGAGCCCGTCAATCCAGTCCTCCGTGGCAGGATCGCCAAGCACTCGGACGGTCGGCGTGGCCCCATGCGCGAACAGGAGCCCAGTGAATCGGTTGACGACTGTACGGGCTAGGCGCGAAGGGGCGAGCGGTTGCCTGTTGCTGTATGGGATCCCGTCGTCTCTGGGGGCGAAGATGAAGCCCATCTCGGCAGCATTGCCGAACGCCGGCCGTGCGGGTCGACCGTCGAAGTCGCACGTGCGCGCGCCGTACTCCATCCCGCGGAAGAAGCTCTCGTAGTAGCTCAGTTCGGCATGGCGGGCGGACTCATCGGGGTTGATCTCGACGCCAGCAATCGCCGTCGTCAATGCGACAGCGCCCGGCCGGTGATGGGCTGCGGCTCCTATGGCGCTCACGTTGGGCAGGGTAGCACACGGTATAGAGGTTTTCTACACAGCCATCGTTGATGG
>CAYOCZ010000160.1:0-3204 GCA_964402475.1 uncultured bacterium
GTTAAGGTCCAGGTTGAGATACGGTGACCGACACGACAGGCGCTACAGCGAGAGGTACGAGGGAAGATACCGCGAGCGCTCCAAGGAATTCAAGATTTCCGATTTCCGGTTGTCGATTAGCGGACCGCGGGAAAACGGGGGACAGTCCCACGGAGCGCCTGCGTCGGACTCGGCGCGGTACAGTCCCCGTTTTCCTGCGTCCTCGCCGCAGGGGCTTGGGGGAATCGCGGCCGTCAGGTGTCGAATCGACGGGAGAGGCGGTGGCTGAGTGGTGCGAGGCCGAGCGAGGCAAAGAACGCGGCGGCAGGCCGATTGAAGTCGTAGACGTTGGCCTGCACTTCGGTCGCGCCGTTCGCCCGCGCCTACTCGATGGCCTTCTCGACCAGCGCGCTGGCGATTCGTTGACGGCGCAGTTCGGGCCGCACCACGATGCCTCGTACCAGTAGCGAAGTAATCGGGTGTTTCTGCGGGTAGTCGCCCATACGGAGCAGGCCGGTGTTGGCGACGCCGACCACCCGGTTCTCCAGTTCCGCCACGGCGAGGAACGTGTCCGGGTCGCGCACCAGCTTCTCGGTCCGGTCGCGCAGGCGGGCGGGGCCGGAAGGTTTGCGGAACCGGTCGGGCAGGCCCTCGCGTTGAGGCAGGTCCATCAGTTCGGCCATTTCGCAGATGACCTCGTAGTCGCCGGGCACGGCCCGGCGGATGGTGACGGGCCCGCTCACCGGATACGCGACCAGCGTGCGAAGACGTCGAGCACGGTCGCCGCGACCTTGGCGCAGACCGCGGTCATGAGCTGTTCGGCTTTCGCCGGGTCGAAGTCCGGACAGCCTTCGCCCTGCTTGTACAGGATGATCGAGCCGGGGAACGGGACCGCGGCAAGGCCGGGCTGAGCGAGAAAGGCCAGCTTCTTCTTGTATTCCCGGCTGTGAACCTGTTCGGGATGGTCAACCTGGACCAGCGCCGTCTCGTCGGTACCGGCGTGGCCGCCCGTGTGGCCGTAGACCTGCCTGACTTCTTCGTCACAGAGCGACCACCAGTCAATGACCATGCTGTAGACCTGCTTGTCGCGGTACAGGCGGCTGGAGACGTTCTTCAGGGCTTCGGTGTTCCCGCCGTGGCCGTTGAGGAACACGATTCGCCTGAACCCGGCGACGGCCAGGCTTGCCGCAACCTCGGCGACGTAGCGTTCGAAGATCTCAGGCGGCACGGTCAGCGAGCCGGGATAGGGCAGGAGCGTGCGCGTGATGCCGTAGTGGATGGTCGGGGCAATGAGCGCTTTGACGGGTTCGGCGATGCGTTCGGCGATGGAGGACGGTATCTGGTTGTCGGTGCCGAGCCCGGTCACGCCGTGGGCTTCGATGGTGCCGACCGGCACGAGCACGGCGTCGGCCTTTTTCGGAACGAGGCGCCTGAACTCCATCCAGTTCAGTTCTTCGAGCTTGCGGGTACGTAGTGTCGTCTTCATCGGTTGGTGAGAATAGGGCCGTGGACCCCGAACGTCAAGTTGCGTTCTGCTTGACCGATGGCCGGTTTCGGCTAGATTGGCAGCAGGGAAGGCAGTGGGGGAGTAGCAGTGAACCAAAGGAGGATGCAGTGAAGAAGTTGGCGGTCATGGCTATTGTGCTGGCGGCAGTCGCGGGCAACGCGATGGCGACGTATATGCTGTCGCGCAGCGCATCGGTGATCAAGCCGCTGCAGTTCGTGGGCTTCGCAAGCCCAGGCTATTCGCGAACCACCCAGACGTACATCGACTCCACCGGTAAGTACGAGGCCCTGCCGGACAGCCTGCAGACAAGCACGGTGAGCGCCGATGTGATGCTGGGCTTCAGCCCGCTGAAGAAACTCGAGGTGCTGGCGGTCGCGCCGGTCGTGTCCAAGAGCCAAGGCGACAGTAGCGCATTCGGACTCGGCGACGCGTCGCTGATGCTCCGATACGGCGTCCTCGGTGGGGTCCTGCCGGTGAAGGTGACGCTGGCGGCCGCGGTGATGATGCCGACGTCGGCCAAGGACGCGTTTCTGAAGCTGGGCGACCGGACGCTGGACATCGGTTTGGGCGCTGCAGCGCAGACGGCCAAGATCGGCCCACTCGTCGGGCACGCGCGGCTGGGGTACTGGATTAACGGCAAGACGAACGACACCACCAAGGTTGGAAACCAGTTCGAGTACGTCGTCTTTCCGGATTTCGCACTCGGAAAGAAGGCCAGCGTCTTCGTCACACTGTCCGGAACGATGAAGGCCGATAATGCCGTCAGCGGGGTGAAGCAAGCGCTGAGCGGCGCGGGCCAGCATTCGGTCGGTGGCGGGTTCACGTGGAACCCGGTCGGCCCGCTCTGGCTGAAGCCCAAGGCGGCAGTCCCGCTGGCCGCCATGTCCAAGGGCGGCTCGATTCCGAACTTCACGGTCGGTCTCGACCTCTGGGCGGTCGTTCCGTAAGGAACGAGACCCTTCGGCCCGGGTATGGAGTCTAAGCCGTATGGCTAACTCCACAGGCGATGTGTTCTATTGTGATAGTTGCGGTGCGGAAGTGACCGTGACCAAGGCCTGCACCTGCAAGGAATGCAGCATAACCTGCTGCGGCAAGCCGATGAAGCCGAAAGACGCTCCGGCAAACAAGGCCGGCGGTTGTTGCGGCTGCAGTTGAAGACCGCGAAAAGGACGACGCGGAAGTAGCGGGGCGGTTTCGGTTCGTCAGGGTTTTGCGGCCCGGCTTTCGGTCGGGCCGCTGTCATTGCATTGACTTCCAGCCACCTCTGTCCTAAGCTGGCAGCGTGACCGACCGCCGCGCCGCCCGCATCATCGACGTCAACCTCAACCGGCTAACCGAAGGCTTGCGCGTGGTCGAGGATGTGGTGCGCCTCGGGCTTGAGAACCGGCGGTTGCTTGCCGGCATACGGAAGCTGAGGACTCAGGTCAGCCGGGACGTACGGGCGTTGCGGAAACGGGTCATAGCGAGCCGGAAGAGCGAAACCGACCTCGGGCGCGGCGACCGGTTCGACCGGGCCAAGCGAAGGAGCCTGGAAGACGTACTGCTGGCCAACTTCAAGCGGGCCGAGGAGTCGGCGCGCGTGCTGGAAGAGGTGCTGAAGATCGCGGAGCCGGGGCTGGCCGGGAAGTTCAAGGCAACGAGGTTCAGGTTGTACGACCTTGAGCGCGAGGCCGTTGTCGCGTCAGCAGATTCGGGGCCGGTGAAGCACGGCTAGCGCC
>CAYOCZ010000160.1:3304-7403 GCA_964402475.1 uncultured bacterium
GCGGCTTGACTTGACGGCGGTGAAATCTATACTCTGACCGGAATCAGCGAAAGACACTGGGGACATCCCATTCGGGGACAGTCCCCGTTGCAGGAGGCAAGATGGCAAAAGATGACGAGAAAACCAGGGCCCTCGGCAGTGCCCTCGGTCAGATCGAGAAACAGTTCGGCAAAGGCGCGGTAATGCGGCTCGGCCAGGACACGCCCGCGGTTAGCGTTGACGCGATTCCGACCGGTTCGATCGGGCTTGATGCCGTGCTCGGCGTGGGCGGCGTGCCGCGCGGCCGGATTGTGGAGATTTACGGACCCGAGGGGTCGGGCAAGACAACGCTCGTCCTCAACATCATTGCCCAGTGCCAGAAACTCGGCGGGACCGCGGCGTTCATCGACGCTGAGAACGGGCTGGACCCGAACTACGCCAGGGCGCTTGGGGTCGACCTCGACAGCCTGCTTGTGTCCCAGCCTGATTCCGGCGAGCAGGCGCTCGAAATCGCCGAGATGCTGACCCGCTCCGGCGGGCTTGACCTGTTCGTCATCGACTCGGTGGCGGCGTTGGTCCCGCGGGCCGAGATTGAAGGCGAGATGGGCGACGCGTTCGTCGGGGTGCAGGCGCGGCTGATGTCCCAGGCGATGCGCAAGCTCTCCGGCGTGGCCGCGCGGTCCAAGACCTGCGCCATTTTCACCAACCAGATTCGGCACAAGATCGGCGTGATGTTCGGCAGCCCGGAGACCACGACCGGCGGGCTCGCCCTGAAGTTCTACGCAACGATGCGGTTTGACATCCGCCGCATCGCCGCCATCAAGAAGGACGACGCCGTGGTCGGCAGCCGGACCCGCGTTAAGGTCGTCAAGAACAAAGTCGCGCCGCCGTTCCGCATGGCCGAGTTCGACCTCATCTACGGCCAGGGCATTTCACGTCTCGGCGAGCTGGTGGACATGGGCACGGAGCAGGGAGTGTTTACAAAGTCCGGCACCTGGTACGCGTTCGGCGACATGAGAGTCGGCCAGGGCCGGGACGCCGCGATTCAGTTCCTGAAGGAGAACGCGCCGGCCGCGGGCAAGGCCGAGGCGCAGCTCTACGAGAAGCTCAGGATACCGAGGGCCAGCAAGATAGGGCAGCGCGAAGCCGCCGATGAAGATAACCGCGCTCCAGCCGCAAAGAAGAAATAAGCGGCGGGTCTCGGTCTTCCTCGACGGAACGTTCCTCTTCGGTCTGTCCAGCGAGACGGTAGGCGCGCTCGGCCTTCACGTTGGGCGCGAGGTCGACCGCGCCGAGCTCGACCGGATTGCCCTTGAAGAGCAGTTGCACGAGGCGCGGCAGTACGCATTCCTCTTGCTCTCCTACAAGGCGAGGGCCACGAAAGAATTGACGCAGCGATTGACGCGCAAGGGCTTCTCGCCGGACATCATTGCCCGCGTCCTGCAAAGGCTGGCCGAGTTGAAGATGGTTGACGACGCGGGGTTCGCGCGGCGGTTTGCCGAGGACCGCATTAGCATCGGGCACAAGGGCAAGTGGCGGGTGCGGGGTGAGCTCTTGAAGCGCGGCATTGACCGGCAGCAGATTGACGCGGCAATTGCGGAGGCGCCGGACGAAGTCGCCGCTGCCAGAGAGGTCGCGGCGAAGTATCTCGGCCGCAACCGGCGGCTGGAACCGGACGTCCTCAAACGTCGCCTGTACGCCTTCCTTGCCCGCCGCGGCTTCTCGCCGGATACGATTCAGAAGGTGATCGACTTCCATGAGGAGGAGACGTGAGTAGATTGCTCAAGGGTAGCCCAACATTCTCATTCGCCAGCCGCAAGTCGTGCCTTGTGGCCACCGTCGGCCTCGCACTGACACTCCTCGTTACGAGCTGCCCGAAGCCGGCAGCGCAGCCAAGAGAGTCTGTGAGACAACATAGCGCTTTGTTTCCGGCGAAGAAGGGCAGTGAATACGGTTACATAAACAACGCCGGGCAGTTTGTCATAAATCCGCAGTTCGAAGGGGACGGGATTACACCGAGGGATGCGTCGTTCGGACAGGCACTACGATCATCCTTGGAGCGCGTCAGACAGGTGTTCAGCGGCCCACGGCAACCGTCCGCCTTTGAGATCTTGGACCGCAGTTTGGAGTTGCTGTATGGTGGTCCCAGAGACTTCTCCGAGGGGCTCGCCGCCGCGAGGATAGGAAGAAAGTGGGGCTACATAGACAGTACCGGAAGGTTTGCCATCAACCCGCAGTTTGACATGGCCTACAGCTTCCGCGGAGGGCGGGCTCTTGTGGCGGTCGGCGACTCTCCTCATTGGAAGCTAGGTTACATTGACGACAGCGGGAGGCTCGCCATCAACCCGCAGTTCGTCGAGGCCAGGGACTTCTCAGAGGGCCTCGCCGCGGTGAAGCTGAACGGCAAGTACGGCTACATTGACGGGGCCGGCAAGTTCGTCATCCACCCGCAGTTTGAAGATGCCGACAACTTCTCTGAGGGTCTAGCCGCAGTGAAGTCAGCCGGCATGTGGGGTTACATTGACGAGTCCGGCACGTTTGTCATCAGCCCGCGGTTTGCCGGTGCCTGCAGCTTCGCCGAGGGACTGGCGCCCGTCAATGTCGGGGGGGAGCCCAGCTTTGTCGGTTTCCAGGCCAAGGGCGGCAAGTGGGGCTACATTGACACGGCTGGTGAGTTCGTCATCCCTCCACAGTTCGATGGAGCAGGGGTTTTCTCGGGACGATTGGCGACCGCAGATGTGGGTAATCGTCGTGGCTACGTAGACAAGACTGGCAAGTTTGTCATTAACCCACAGTTCGACGGGGGATCGGACTTCACCGAGGGCCTTGCCGCTGTAGGGTCGGGCGGCAAGTGGGGCTTCATAGATTCAGTCGGCAACTTCGTGATTGCCCCGCAATACGAGGATGCTCTGACCTTTTCTGAAGGCCTCGCCCGGGTCGTGCTGCATGGAAAACGCTGCTACATAGACAAAACAGGGAGGTTCGTGTACGGGCCGACGAAGTGACGTGACGGGTCCGGAGATTCAAGAACGCGTGCACCAGAACGCAGAACTCCCGACCTCTGGTTTTTGGCGTCGGATCTCTGATTCGTGTGAACCCGGACATTGGACAGAGCGGACGAAGGCGCTGCTGACGTTGCACCGGCGCAGTTAGCTGCTACAATCCACCAGCCATGAATCACCGCGAGTTGCGCCGGACGTTTCTTGAGTTCTACGCCCAGCGGGACCACAAGATTGTGCCGAGCATGTCCCTGATACCAAGGGACGACCCGACGATGCTCTTCACCGGTGCGGGCATGGTCCAGTTCAAGCCCTACTGGGCCGGAACGCTTGAACTGCCGTACCGCCGTGCCTGTTCGATTCAGAAGTGCCTGCGTGCGTCCGACCTCGACCGGGTGGGGAAGACCCCGCGCCACGGGACGTTCTTCGAGATGCTCGGCAACTTCTCCTTCGGGGACTACTTCAAGCACGAGGCGATTCCCTGGGCGTGGGAGTACCTGACCCAGGTCGTGAAGCTGGACGCGGAACGGCTCTGCGTCACGGTCCTCGAGGAGGACCAAGAGGCGTACAACATCTGGCGCACCAGGGTCGGCCTGCCCGAGAACAAAGTCGTGCGGCTCGGCGCCGAAGACAACTTCTGGGGCCCGATTGGCGGCGGTGGCGCTTGCGGGCCGTGCTCGGAAATCTACGTCGACCTCGGGTTGGAGTTCGGCTGCGGCAAGACGACCTGCGCGCCGGGTTGCGACTGCGACCGGTTCAGCGAAGTCTACAACATCGTCTTCCCGCAGTACAACCAGTTGCCGGACGGCACGCGCGAGCCCTTGAAGAACCGGGGCATCGACACCGGCATGGGCATGGAGCGGCTGGCGATGGTCTCCCAGAAGAAGAAGACGATGTTCGAAACCGACCTGTTCGCACCGATTGTCAAGGCGACCGCGAAGATACTTGGTGAAAGCTGGGGACAGTCCAGTCCCGAAAAAGGGGACAGTCCCTCGACTGCGAAAGCGGGGACAGTCCCTCAGAGTGGCACAGGGCCCTGCCAAGGGGCAGTCCCCGGTTTCGCGGGACAGTCCCCATTTTCGGCTGAAGCGCGGCAGATGCTCTACGTGGCCGCGGACCAC
>CAYOCZ010000161.1:0-3568 GCA_964402475.1 uncultured bacterium
CCAGGCGGAGAGGTAGGGGGCGGGTGGGTCGAAACTGCCCGCTGCGACGTATGCCCCCGCAGGAGATGCAGCTGCGGGGCCGGTGAAAGCTCCGGGTATGATGCTGCCGAGAACCTCGGTGATTTGCCATGCGCCACCCGCCTCGACCCGCCACAGGTAGCCACCGTTGCTCCCCGTGAAATAGTCATAGCCGTTGTAGGTCCCGGCTAATGTCCAATTGCCGTTGGCCCATTCGAGGCCGGCCCCGGTTGAAGTCCAACTTGGATCAGGCATAGTTCCGTCCTCGTTGCACGGGATGACTATTTTCGGCGGCGGGTGCACCTTGCGCCACAGCCGTGCCGCCCCGCGCTCTACTCTCTCCGCGCCGTGCGTCAGCCAAGCCGGGGGGGCCGCACCGTATTAGCGCCCTCTCCCAGCCCGTCAGTCCATCGACCGGTGAGACCGCTGAGGTTTGCGGCAGAAAGCACGCCACCACGACCGCCGCCACCACCAGCCCCGCTGCCAGCATGTGCCACCGATACGTCTTCATGTCTCTCTCCCCTTTCGCGAAATAGAAAGACCCGCTGGCTTGCTGCGATGTACTTGCTAAGGGCACGTCGCGGGGCCAGCGGGTCTCAAACTACCGGATAGGTTGATGATGCGACTTGCCCTTAGCAAGTCCATTATACACCCATCGGGGGAGTTTGAGACCACTGCGGTCACAGATTGTCAAGCGTTCGCCTGCACGGTCAAGACGCTGCCGCTCACCGAAGCGGCGACGATAGCCACTCCCGCGGGCGTCCACGCGGGGCTGCTGGCCTCCGGCAGGAAGTCCGCCGGGTACAGCACCAGCCACTCCCGCTCCGGCAGGTCCTCGCCATAGTGTGTGTCGTCCTCGCGCCAGGGGGCAGCGTACTCGTCACCCACATAGCGCCAGTAGGGAGCATAGTCGGTGAACTCGATCTGGCGCGGCGCGGCGCTCCTCGCCCCCGGGCGCGTCACCTTCTGCAAGGGCAGGTCGCGGGGCATTAGTCCACCACCTCTCGCGTCACGCCGAGCAACTCCCGCGCCGTCAGTGTCATCTTCTGGCCGCGCAGGTCGGGTTGTACGCTGGTCACGCGGAACTTGCGCCCCTTGGCGTCGGTGGCCTCGCTGCCCTCAATCTGGAGGACCCAACCGGGGCGCAACTCATGGTGGTAAGGCACCCGAACATGGCGGATCACCAAAGGCCACGGGAACAACTGCGCCGCCAATTCCGCGCACCGCGCCGACACCTCATCCTGCGTGGTGGCGTGGCGCATCTCCTCGCGCCTCCACACCGGCCAGCCCACGTATTCCCTCCCCGTCGTCTCGCCGTAGTCCTCGTCGGGGGCGTCGGACAGCCACAAGGCCTTCTCGTTGCGCATCCACGCGCCCAACTTCCTGCCGTCTGCTGCCTGCCCCCAGACCTGCACGGCGTTGGCATACTCCGCGTCGCGCAGCACCGCCTCGTCAACCTCCAAGTCCTCGGCAATCTCCGTGCTGGCCTGGTATTCGGCGTCCACACCGAGGGACCCCGCCACCAGGTGCAGGTCTACGCCGTCTTCGTTACGCTCCAGGTCGGCGGCGAGGCAGCCGGAGGAAGCCCAGCCGTTGTCGGAGTGCAGGTCCCAGGTGGCGGAGGTGCGCGCGATGCGGCAGTAGCGGCAGCCAGTCCGAATCTGATTGAGGGTGCCATCATAGTAGAGCGTGCCGTCGTGCATCCCATAGCGGGCAATCTCGGAGAGAATGTCGGCAATGGGCGTCCCCTCGTCGTAGCTCCACAACTCGTTCTCCGGGTTCGCCCCGGCGTAGAGCGCGGTCCCCACGTCCTCGATGCCGTACCAGTCTGTGCCAAACCCCTCCAGTTGTAGCAGCAGTTCAATAGCAGCTTTGGCCGTGAAGCCGATGAGCGACAGGCTCCCGTGCCGCCACCCCGACAGGGCCAGCATCCCCATCAGGTCCGTCGCCTCCACGCGGGCGGTCTTCGCCGTGCGCGGAACCTTGACCGCGAAGACCTGCGCCAGTTGTGCGCTGTCTTCCGTGTCATCCCAATACTTCCGCCCCGTCTCCAGTTTCAGCGCCCGCCCCGGCCTCAGCAGCACCGTCGGGGGCTTCTGGTTGGCCTGCGCCGCAGCAGACAGGGCCATGCGGTTATCCACGGCGAGGCTATAGGACCCGGCGGTGGAACTGCCGAGTTCGCTGGCCCCGTCAAGCTCGTAGAGGTAGGGCAATTCCGTCCAGTCCGGCTCTCCGTTGTCCGTGACCACGGGCGTCTGCCACAGAGTGGTTGACTGCACAAAGGGTGTGGTGTACGACCGCAAGGGCGCATCGTCATCGGGAACCTCTCCAGGGTCTATCTCAAGTGCCCATTGTAAATATCCAAGAGGGCGTTCGGTGGCAGCAAAGCGAACCCCCGATCCTTTCTTGATATTGGGATACCTCAAGACCTCGCCCCAAACTTGTCTCGTGACACGATCCGGGGCCACATCTTCTACCCAATATGGATAACGCCACAGGCGAGCCGAGTGAAAGGTCAAGGGAGCCAAACTCATTGCCGCTTTCCCAGGCCAAGACCGCGCGGTGATATAACCAGCAGGAACTACAGGTTGGGCGCTGTTCTGCACCATATAGTACGCAAAGTCATCATCGAAATTGGACTCACTAACCGCGATGGCGTGACCAATGACCCCAATATAATAGACCTTACCATCATTGGCGAGACTATTTACGTCCAGCGCTCCCAGTTGGCCATCTGTCCACTCGCGCGGCACCCATTCTTCCGGCCATTCGCCCTCATATCCTTCTGGACGTGGTGCCGTGACTAGATTCTCGTAGAGTATGGGTTTCCCGTGACCCGGCAAGAACAAACACCACGCCCCGCCTCCAAAGATGATTTGACGGTAACTTGCGTCGGTGTAGTCATCGAGGGCTCGCATCTCATCCACGGTCTCTTTTTCCAATGCCTGGCAGCGAATGCTCACCGTGAAGAATCCGTTGGGACAGAAGTTGTGCATGTATGAGACCTGAGAGGTCAACGGCGCTCCAAGGTCATCATTGCTTCGTGTTTGCAACGCCTCTGTGCCCGAACCGTCTGCGCTGGTTTGATACTCCCACTCGCCATCAGCCGAAAAGTCATATTGCTCTTTGACCAGTTCCTCGTCCATCCACGCCTCAATCGGGCGTAGCATGACTCCCTTGAGGTGCGTGCGGTCAATGACCATAGCTTCACTGATAGCCTCGTTGCCCTGCCGAAGATAAGTACCAGGGGGGATCAGGCTGAACAGCATGAGTTTGTCTTTGGCGAGCTGCGCCAGATCCTCATAGAAAACCCACCCGCTATCGCCCTTCCGCACCTCATAGCGGCGCGGCTGGTCTTCGGCCAGATACACCTTGGCGAAGGCCCGCTTGAAGGCGGGTCCGACGGAGGCCGATGAACTGGAAGAGGATTCAGGCATCAGGTCTCACCGTGCACGGCTTGCAGTTCCCAAGTCTGGCCGGAGTCGGTGCTGAGGTATTCTGCCCGGCCCGGCGTGACGTTCTCCGCCGTCCAATCTGTCGTCTTGGGCGC
>CAYOCZ010000161.1:3668-7400 GCA_964402475.1 uncultured bacterium
TTGTCCACGCAGAGGTTCGCCCAGTTGTAGGCTTCGCTGTCGGGCACGGTCACGCGGCTGTTCCAGGGCTTGCCGTTGAGGAGCGCAGACCACCCGGCGAGAGTGAAGAGGTTGCAGTCGGCAACGAGCGGGACTTTGGTGAAGTGCTCGACGGAATGCAGGTTCGGGATTTCATCCAGGGGCAGACCCGCCGCCCGCAGGAGCAGTTGCCGCCGGAACAGCACCCCCCAGTCAACATCGCCCGCCCCGTAAAGCCAATTGAGCGGCACCCAATAGGTGAAGGGGGCATGTGGCGGCCCAACGGTGATTTCCTGATAGTCTCTGGCCTCGGGATAGTAACCCGCCTCGAAGAAGCCGTGCGCGTCGGTGTCCAACTCCTCTACCAGTTGCCAGGAATGCCCGGCATCGGCCCTCCGCACGATCTGCACGGCGTCGGCGGCATTGCGAACGAAGGCCCCGTCTGTGATGACCGGCCCCTCGATGCCGCCGCCCAAAATGGCTATCGCTCGCGGCTTGTAGGTAATGCCGGGCGCGGGAACCCAACTGCCACAACGGTTCGCCACGGCCAGGTCCCCCGCCGCGCTCATCAGGGGACACAGGTCGCAGGAGACCCCGCCACCGTCCCCTCCATACCAGTCCGTCCACTGCTCCTCGGTGAGCGCGAAGGAGACGCCGTTCCGGGCGTGGGATAGGATGACCAAGTATTCCTTCAGGGTCCAGAGGCGGTCGTAGAACACGTTGGCCCATTCCGACAGCAGCCACTTCACCGTAGGCACGACGCGCTCCACTTCCCAGGTATTGAAGAAGTGGTCGCAGGTCACGCCGTAGGAATTGCAGTCTATGCGCCCCCGGTAGCCGCCCGTCTTGCCGAACCCGCTGGAGATGATGTCATGGCGAAAGTCCTCTGCGAACTTGTGGTGCAGGTGCGCCGTCACTTCCGGAATCGGATCCACCACCAAGGACACGTCGCGCAAGACCCACTCGCCGCCCTCATCCTGCGCCGGGAAGGTCAGGGCTAAGGAGTTCACGAGGTCAAGTTTAGGCCCGAACGCCATGCCCGTCTTCGGCAGCATCAGGCAGATGTAAACGGTGTTCGTCCCCGGAACCATCCCCGTCGCTTCCCAGGTCAAGGCCTGCGGCGTGCTGAGGCTCACCTCAAATGTGGGTATGCCCAACCCCTCGTCGCCCAGGACCCGGCGCGTACCCGTCCAGTGATTGTCAGTGACCGAGGCGATATACTGATAGACCGCCTCCAGGCCCAGAACCTGATCCGTGGTCACGCTGGCGGGCGCGTCGAGAACCACCCGCAGGTAGCCGTAGTTCCACGCGCACACGTCTTCTTTCGCCCAGGGCGCTCCTTCCAAACAGGTCGGGGCGTTCTGCCCCAGCTCCCAGTAGAATCGCGGCAACTCATCAAAGCGCGGCTGTTCTGCCGGAAGAGGCGCGCCCCAGTCGGCGAAAATCCACTCATACTTCGCCGGGAAGTTGCTGGCGAAGCTACGCGAGATGACGGCTGGAACCCCAGCCGTGGCCTCAATTTCTACCCAACCAGTCGTGCCCTTCCCGCCTCCCATAATGTCAGGCACAGGTTCCGTAACAACTATGGCAACATGCCCATAAACCCCTGCCCCAAAGCAAAGAATGTCTCCTGGCTTGGGCCGTTCTGCACCACCGTTCGGATATGCGTCCAAGCCAAACTCACTCGCTAATCCATAGCAGTCTCTGGCGAAGTATGGCAGGCCGCTATCAAAAATCGGCATGGACAACACCGTGCGATAGAACCGGCACATGTACTCCGTGCATTGGAACTCATAGCCATCTATCCCCACGGGTTCGCGGTTGCTCCAACTCCCGGTATCATCACCATTTGAGTAGGCTACCACACCCTGATACTCGCCGATGGGCGCACCATAATTGCCGCCGGGCAATCCCTCTCCTTCTCCCTCTGGATTAAGAGGCGGGCCAGCCGTATCGAATTGGGGCAGACTGTTTAGATAGCGTTCAAATAATGAAGCAGCCGATGGAGCCGCCGCCTCAGGCTTTCTTAACCAGCCCTGGCAACCCAATTCCGGCGGACCAACACCCGACACATCGTCCCAATCAAAAACACCGAAAGCTGACTCGGTGTCAACATTTTGCTGAATAACCGGAATGCAAACCCTTGGAGAGCCGCCCTCCCACGCCGTCACGCGCTCGCCCTCGTCACCGGAGAGGTCTATGCTTACGGCCTCCTCCAGCACGGGCGTAAAGATATGCCACGGGTCCTGCTTGCCGTCGTCCTGGTCCAACATGCAGGCGTCAATGACCAGTACGTTGTCACAGGTCACTTGGACTTCACTGGAATCGGGGCCGGCGGTGCTGCTCGTCAAGTACAAATGGTGGTCGCGAAGCCACTTCTGGTCTACGTGGAACTCCAGCGGAGGTGCCCAAAACACGGGCACCGGGACCGACCCCATCTGCGGCGTGTAGCCCGACCAGCTTATCCGCGAATAAGCCGTTATCGTTGAGCACACATAATCGGTCAAGTCCAAGAGGTTGTTCAGCTTTACCGGAACCGCATCGCCCTCCTCGAAAGCCCCCGTGCCGCCCGCCTCCGTCTCTTCCTTGTTCGGATAATCGAAGCCCATCCCCGCTACCTTGAAGAACCCGCCCACGCCGAACCCCGCGTAGCCCTCCGTTCCCCAGACCAGCGCATGACTGAGGTCCCCCGGAGGCTGGACAGTATCCCAGGACTGG
The DNA here is from genome assembly GCA_964402475.1 of uncultured bacterium. Taxonomy (GTDB): domain Bacteria; phylum Hydrothermota; class Tepidihabitantia; order Tepidihabitantales; family Tepidihabitantaceae; genus UBA2258. The sequence continues at coordinate 6,405 of CAYOCZ010000161.1, forward strand.
TCCCGCTGTTGCTGTAAGACCCGCAGGCCGCTGAAATCCACGCTGTAGCCTGCGGAGGCGAACGTCCCCAGCACGGCATTGATCGGACAGGGACCGTATGTGCAAGGAGGCGGATACCCCCAGCCCACATATCCGGGTCCCGCCTCGAAGTTCTCGTCCCCCTCCCACGGCCAGACGGTCAGCGTCAAGGTCTGGCCGCTCCCTGTCCAATGCCAGTTCTCAATTCCGGCTGCTGGATTATAGCCGTAGTAGGTCCAGATGCCGGCGGCGTTGTCCACGCCGTTCCATGACATTGCCCCGCCACCATGTGCCACAATCGCAATGCTCGCTGCGGTATGATTGCTTGTAACTGCCGAGGGGCTGAAGCTGACATTGGCTTCCACAAAGGAAGCGGGCAGAACTTGGTCAGTGTCCAACGTCAGAATGGCGGTATCCCCGCCCACTTGCACGGTTATGTCTTCGGCCTCCAGCACCCAAAGGTCAGTTGCTACTCGCTCCCGTGCCATCAAAGCTGGAACTATGTCATTACTCGGCCCAACCCCGCGATTCAGCGACATCGCCCCCGCCGATGTGATGATGAAGGTAGCAGTCTTCTCCGCGCCGCTCACTACTGGACCAAGGGCAAATACCTGAAACGAGTAGGGAGCAACAAGCAATGTGCAGACGGCAACCCAGTTGGTGCCGGATTGGGAATTAAGCGACACCATTACCGGTCCCACCGACGCGCTCGCATATTCCAACGTTACTCCGTACTCGCTCACGACGCAGGTGGCCCGGAGCGTCACCGTCCAACTGAATCCGGCGGTGGCGACAACGCCCATGCTAGCACGCCCCCGCCGGAGCCCGCAGGCGGTCGCGGCTCTGCTCCTGCGCCTTCATCTCCGCGTAACGCTGGTCAAACACGGCCTTCATCGCGTCGAGGGAGTTCACGTAGAAGGGGCCGACGCTGTAGGAGCCGGAGGTGTTGTAGCCCGCCGGGGTGCCGGTGTAGCCTGC
>CAYOCZ010000162.1:0-7372 GCA_964402475.1 uncultured bacterium
TGCAGTTGCTGTCGGGCAATGAGGCGTGCGCGGTCGGCGCGGTCCGCGCCGGCGTGCGTTTTTTCGCCGGCTATCCGATTACGCCTTCGACTGAGATCGCCGAGTACCTCGCCCGTGAACTGCCGCGGATCGGAGGGACATTTGTCCAGATGGAGGACGAGATCGCGTCAATCTGCTGCATGAACGGCGCCACCGCGGCCGGGGTGAAGGCGATGACCGCGACATCGGGCCCAGGTTTCTCTTTGATGCAGGAGGGCCTCGGCTATTCGATCATGGCGGAGTTGCCGTGCATCATTGTCAACGTGATGCGCGGCGGCCCGGCCACCGGGACGCCGACCCGGACTTCTCAGGCGGACGTAATGCAGGCGCGGCACGGCACGCACGGCGACCATCCGATTGTCGCGCTGTGCCCGTGGGACGTGCGCGAGTGCTTTGACCTGACGGTTGAGGCCGTGAACCTGTCCGAGCGGCTCAGGATACCGGTCATCGTGTTGATGGATGAGGTTGTCGGGCACATGCGCGAGGCCGTTGATTTGCCCGAGGAGGTGAAGCTCTGGCAGTCGGCCAAGGCCAAGGTGCCGAGAGAGGGATACTATCACTACGACGACAGCAACAACTACGACGCCTGCATCGCCAGCTTCGGAGAGGGCTACCGGGTGCATCTGACCGGCCTCACCCACCGGAAGGACGGGTTTCCGACCGATGACCCGGAGATAATCAAGTGGAACATGGACCGCCTGCGGAAGAAGATTGACGACAACCAGGACTGGCTGTGGGACCTGACCTACGAGGACCTCGGTTCGGAGACCGTGATTGTGTGTTACGGGAGCGCGGCCCGCGCGGCGATGGACGCGAAGCGGCAGTTCGAGCAGAAGACCGGGCGCCGGGTCGGCATTCTGCGACTGAGGATGGTCTGGCCGTTTCCGACGGAGCGGATGATCGCCCTGATGAAAAGCGCGCGTCGGGTCATCGTTCCGGAGATGAACCAGGGGCAGTTGAACCGGACGATTGAACGAAGTGTGAGCCGGCACGTGCCGGTCATCTCGGTCCAGCGCTACGACGGGGAGATGCTGACACCGGAGGAGATCATTGAAGCGCTCTGAGCCTGCCGAAGGCCGATGCCGGAATCCCGAAGGCAGGACGACGAACGGGGCAGAGGGAATGGTAGCTAGGAACGCAGGTCTCGCGGGCCCCGAGAGCGTGGACCGGTTCCTGGACTATTTCCGGGTTGACGAACGTCTCCCGCACATCTTGTGTCCGGGCTGCGGTATCGGCACGGCGATGAACACGGTCATCCGGGCATTCATCGAGACCGGTGTCAGCCAGGACGAGCTGTGCGTGGTGTCCGGCATCGGGTGTTCGTCGCGGATTTCCGGCTATGTCGACTGCGACACGTTCCACACGCTCCATGGCCGGGCCCTGCCGGCCGCGACCGGCGTGAAGCTGGCCCGGCCGAATCTGAAGGTCGTCGTGTTCGGGGGAGACGGTGACATGCTCGCAATCGGTGGCAACCATTTTATCCACGCCGCCCGCCGGAACATGGACGTGACGGTCTTCGTGCTCAACAACTTCACCTACGGTATGACCGGCGGCCAGTATTCGCCGACCACGCCGACTCACGAGAGGGCCGCGACCGCGCCCTACGGCAACGTCGAGCGCGACTTCGACATCTGTTTCATGGCGCGCGCGACCGGCGCGATGTTCGTGGCCCGCAGCACGACCTTCCACGTTGCCCACTTGAAGAAGATGGCGAAACTGGCGCTCAGCAAGCGGGGTTTCAGCGTCGTCGAAATCGTCTCGCAGTGCCCGACTTTCTACGGGCGGCACCAGGGGCTGGGCGACGCCGTGAAGATGCTCGAGTGGATCCGTGACCGCTCGGTTGATGTCAGCAAGGTGGCGGACCCGTGGCACGTGCAAGACAAGTTCGTCATCGGCGTGCTGCACGACCGCGAGGAAGTGCCGCCGTACACGAAGCTCTACGAGCAGGTGCGCTCTCGGGCGCAGGGGAGGGGATGATAGCGGTCGAAGTCAGAAGCCAAAAGCTAGAATGCAGAAGGCAGAAGTGTGGAGCCAGAGATTCGGTTGTCCGGACGCTGGAATCCTTGAATCCTTGACCCCTCGATTCCTCCTGAGATGAAGACTGAGATACGGCTTGCCGGGACCGGCGGGCAGGGTGCGATTTTGGCCAGCGTCATCCTTGCCGAGGCGGCGGGCGTCCACGAGGGACGGCGCGTCGTGCAGACGCAGAGCTACGGGCCGGAGGCTCGCGGCGGAGCCCTCCGGGCCGACGTCATTATTGCCGACGAACCAATCCTGTACCCGAAGTGCCGTAAGCTCGACGTGCTGGTGTGCCTGAGTCAGGCGTCGGCAGAGAAATACTTCGAAGACCTCAAGGTTCGCGGGACCGCGGTCATCGACAGTTTCTACGTGCGCGAGTGCCCGCGTGAAGGGGCGATATGTGTCCCGATGACCGAGACCGCGCGTAACGAGCTCGGGCGCGAGTTGTTTACGAACATCGTTATGCTCGGCGTTCTGGCTCAGATAACCCGGGTGGTGAAGCTCGAGTCCCTGGAAAAGGCCGTCGCGAACCGCGCTCCGGCACAGACCCTCGGCTTGAATAAGAAGGCGCTGGCCCTCGGCTGGCAGCTGGCAGAGGGACAAGGCGGAGGGATGAAGGCGGAAGGATGAAGGTGGAAAGCGGAGCGAAGCGCGAGGACAAGCAGCAGCCGACGATACAGGGGCGGATCGGTGAGATGATGAAACCGGGGTTCTACGGGAAGGGCGTGAAGCGGGTCCGGATGATACAGACCCATACGTCGTGGGTCTTCCTGACCGGCACGCACGCCTACAAGGTGAAGAAACCGGTCAACTTCGGTTTCCTCGACTACACCGCCCTGTCCGCGCGCCGGTTCTTCTGCAACGAGGAGTTCCGACTCAACCAGATTCTCTCGCCCGACATCTACATCAAGGTCCTGCCGATTACCGAGTCCCGCGGCCGGCTACACCTTGGCGGCCGGGGCCGGGTGATCGACTACTGCCTGGCGATGAAGGAGCTGCCGCAGGACTGGATAATGACCGAGCAGCTCAAGCACGACCGCGTGACCTTCGAGCACATCGACCAGATTTCCAGGTCAATTGCCGGGTTCCACGCGCGGGCGGAACGGGGCCGAGAGGTCGCGCAATACGGAAGCTCGGAGATCATCCGGCTCAATTGGGATGAGAACTTCGCGCAGACTATGGAATTCCGGGGCAGGACGATTGCCTACCGCACATTTGACGAGACCAAGAGCGCGGTCGAGCGTTTCATTGCCGCGAATCGGGGCCTGTTCCGGCGCCGGCGCGCGGGCGGGTTCGTGCGCCGCTGCCATGGAGACCTGCATTCGAAGAACATCTTCATTCTCGGAGAGGGGTCGAGGGGTCAAGGATTCGAGGATGCTAGTGTCCGGACACTGGAATCCTTTCCTGTCCGCATCTTCGACTGTATTGAGTTCAACCCGCGCTTTTCCTGCTCGGACGTGGCCTCGGAGATTGCCTTCATGGCGATGGACCTCGACTACTGGGGCCGTAGGGACCTCGCGAACTTCTTTGTCGAGCGCTACCTGGTCCACACTGGCGACAACGGACTGCTCCGGCTGCTCAGTTTCTACAAGTGCTACCGCGCATACGTGCGCGGGAAGGTGACGAGCTTCACACTGAACGACCCCGGTGTAGGGGCCGCGGACAAGGCAAAGGCGAGGCAGACCGCGAAGAAGTACTTCGAGCTCTCACGTCGCTATGCCCTCGGTCTGTCGGCCCGGCCGAAACTGGTCGTCATGATGGGGCTGCCCGGCGTAGGCAAGACCTACGTGGCGCGCCGGCTCGCCGAGCGGGTTGACGCCTTTCACCTCTTGTCTGATTCGATCCGGAAGCAACTTCTCGGCATCCCGGTGGGCGAACGTTGGTCTGACGGCTACGGCAAGGGCATTTACAGGGGCAACATCGGCAAGAAGACGTATGATGAGATGATGCGCCGGGCGCGGGCTCTGCTACCGGCCGGGTTCAGCGTTGTTTTGGACGCCACCTTCCTGCGCAAGGACTCGCGGCAACGGGCGCGGGACGCTGCGGCAAAGGTCGGCGTGCCGGTGCTGTTCGTGTTCGCGGACTGCCCGGAGCGGACCGTAAGGTCACGGCTGCGGCGCCGCGCAACCGAGTTCTCGTTCTCGGACGCCACTCTCGACGTCTACCAGGCCGTCAAGAGCCGCTTCAAGCCGCCACGGGCCAGCCGCGAGATTGTCCGAATCGACACCAGCCGGCCGCTCAAGCGGTCGTTGGCCAAGATTGAGCGCGCACTACTTCGTATCTGACGCCCACATCGGCGGCGGCAGCCCCGACGCCGAACAGCGGTTGTTCAGGTTCCTTGAGTCAATCCGCGGCAAGGCGGAATCACTCTACATCCTCGGCGACCTGTTTGAGTTCTGGTTTGAATATGGCCAGGCGATCCCCAAGCAGGGGTTCCGGGCACTGGCGGAGCTGGCCGAGTTGAGACGGACCGGCACGAGAATCGGCTACCTGAAGGGCAACCATGACTTCTGGTTCAAGGATTTCTGGCGGCGCGAACTCGGTGCAGAGGCGACGGATGAACTGGACGTGGTGCTGGACGGCAAGCGAGTCTTCCTTGCCCACGGCGACATGCTGGACCGGGCCGTTGTGCCCCAAGTCTTCCGGGTGCTGATGCGCAGCCGGCTCAACGGCTGGCTCTACTCGCTGCTTCATCCGGACCTCGGCATCGGATTTGCCCAGGCAGTGGCGCGGGCCAGCCGGGTCAGGAGCACCAGGCCAGGCCTGGTCGAGGACATGGCAAGGTCCGCCGGAGGGAAACTCGAGTCCGGCTTCGACATCGTCATCATGGGGCATTCGCACGTGCCCGAGGTCAGGCAGCTTGGGAACGGCGTGTATCTCAATGTGGGCGATTGGCTGACCCGTTTTACCTACGGCGTCATCCGCGACGGTGTCCCATCGCTTGAAGTGTTCGAGGATAGGTAGCGTGTCGCGGACAGCGGAAACCATCTCAGTGCCGGCGCAGATGTCGTTCGGCCGGACGGCCGCCGTTGGCGCGTGGCACGGTGTCCGTGCCTTCCTCAAGCTGATGCTCATCGTGGCGCCGGTCTTCACGGCCGTCACAATCCTGAAGTACACGCCGGTAATCCGGGTCTTTGCCGAGTTCATGGCGCCGCTGATGAAGCACTTCGGCCTGCCGGGCGAAGCAGCCTTGGCCATGATCCTCGGTAACGTCGTGAATCTCTATGCCGGCCTCGGCGTGATTACCGCGCTCAAGCTAACGACTGCCCAACTCACCGTGCTCAGCCTGATGCTGCTGCTATCCCATTCGCAGATACTCGAGACCGCGGTCTTCTACCAGATTCGGGCCAAGTGGTGGCTGCTCTGGTTCATCCGGCTGGTGCTGTCGTTTCTCGCCGGGGTCGGGCTGAGCCGGCTCATCGTCAAGGCCGGGCCGGCGGGGGCTGCCGATGCCGCCCGACTGGCTCAGATGGCCCAGATGCCGTACGGCGGATTCGGTCCGGCGCTTGCGAACTGGGCGCGCGGCCTGGCTGATACGGGGGTGAAAATGCTGCTCGTGCTCGTGGCCATTTTCATGCTGCTCGAACTGGCGCGGCGATACGGAATTCTGGACAAGACCCTCCGGGCAATCGGTGCCGTGACCCGGTTCATTGGCCTCAAACCGGAGGCGGGCATGCCGTGGCTGGCCGGGAACGTGTTAGGTGTCGTATTTGGAGCCGGGGTCGTCATCGAGACCGTGCGCGAAGGGCGGCTCGATTCGAAGCAGGTCACACTCGTGGCGACGTTCCTGGCATTGTGCCACGGGCTGTTCGAGGATACCGCCATATTCATGGTCCTGGGCGCGAACATGTTCTGGATTCTCGTGCCGAGAATCGTACTGGCCGTGGCGGTTACGTGGGTGCTGAGCAAGGTGTTGAAAGATGGCGATCAGGAGGTCGATTCACTCAAGGCACAGGGCAAGGGGCGTGGCGGAAGGCAATGACTGCTGCCTTGCCGAGGGCATTTAGGGAACTGCTTGACACGCAGCTAGGTTGCGGCATAAGATTGAAGTGCAGGCACGACACCTGCAAAAGGAGATGAAGTGAGGATTGACCTGATTCCGAAGAAGAACTGGACCGGCCGCGTGCTGGTCGGGTTCATGTTCGATGGCGACAAGACACCGTTGGCGATGCCCGGAGAAGAAGGGCGGGTCTTCGCCGCGGTGGCGGCAGGAGAGAAGTTCACCGGCCAGTTCAAGAAGACAGGCCTGTTCCGATGCGACGCGGGCGCATCGAAGGTGATCGTCACCGGGCTGGGCAAGCGCAATGAGTTCGAGCTTGACCGCGTGCGTTCGGCTATTGCCAAGGCGCTGAAGCGGGCCGAGGAGATCGGCGCCGATTCGGTCGGCGTGCTCATCCCCGACAACAAAGACGTGCGGGGAGAACTCGCGGACTTCGCCGGCGCCGTGGTCGAGGGCGCGATTCTCTCAAGCTACCGGTTCGACAAGTACCGAAAGCCGAAGCCGGATGAAGCCAAGCCCGTCGGCGAGTTGACACTTGTGTTCGCGAACACCAAGAACCTGTCAGTCGCCATGCGCAAGGCGGTCGGTGAGGCGGTGGCGCGTTCCGAGGCGGTCTGCTTTGCCCGGGACCTTGCGAACGAACCGCCCAGCCCGAAGCCGCCGGAGAAGATGGCGGAAATCGCTGCCGGGCTGGCGAAGAAGGGCCGCATCACGGTTCGGGTCATGCACAGGGCCGAACTCGAGAAGCTCGGCATGGGCGGAATCCTGCGCGTGGGGGCCGGTTCCCACCAGCCTCCCTGCCTGGTGCACCTGACCCACACGCCGGCCGGGAAGTCGAAGAAGACGGTGGTCGTCATCGGCAAGGGTATTACGTTTGACTCCGGCGGGCTCTCAATCAAGCCGGCGCAGGGCATGGAGACCATGAAAGACGACATGGCCGGGGCCGGGGCCGTGCTCGGGTTGTTCAAGTGGCTGGGTTCGGTTGACCTGCCGGTCACGGTTCACGGTCTTGCCCCGTTCGCCGAGAACATGCCGGGCGGCGGGGCACAGAAGCCGGGGGACGTCATCCGTCACTTCAACGGCAAGACCGCCGAAGTGATCAGTACGGACGCGGAGGGCAGGCACCTGCTGGCAGATTGCCTTGCCTACGGCTCGACCCTCAAGCCCGGTTTGATGATTGACGTTGCCACGCTCACTGGCGCTTGCGTCGTCGCGCTCGGGGACGAGTATTCGGCGCTGCTCGGTACCGACCAACGGATGATCAACCGGTTGATCTCGGTCGGGAAGCAACAAGGCGAGTTCTTCTGGCAACTA
>CAYOCZ010000163.1:0-7338 GCA_964402475.1 uncultured bacterium
CACCCGGCCCGACCCTTCCTCTAGCTAAGTTACACACGAATAAGCATACTACCCTGTGTCCATCCGTGTTCATCAGTGGTTATTCTCTCCGTGTCTGGGCGTCCTTGGCGGTTCATGATCAGATTCGGGGCGGGAAGCCGGTTTGACTTGGCCGCGCCAATCGGCTATTGTTGAACGTGCTACCACTATGCATGATCTTGCTCCTTTCAGGTCTCGCCCCGGCCGATTCCGGCTACCTCACCGTCCGGTCGAACTCGGTCGGTATCGCCGTCTACCTTGACGGCGACTATCTTGGCCGGACCCCGGTCGAGATGCACCAACTCAAACCGGGTGACTACTCGGTCTCGATCATCTCGAACGACAGCCTGGAGAACGTCTACTGGCACATGCGCCAGGGCAACATCGGCGCCAAGCTCTCCTCGCTATGGAGATTGGCGGCGGTCAACGCCGGCACCAACTCGGTTCGGGTCGAGGGCGGCAAGGTCACTGAAGTGAAGATTGACTACGGCAAAGTGCTGAACGCGCCGACCGAGGCCAAGCTCATTGCCTGCGGCACGACCGGTGGCCTGTTCCTCATCGGCGCGGCTGTGGGTTTTCTCATCGGCTGGCTCTCGTTCCGTTGATGGTCAGGTCTGCCGCGCTTTTCCTGCTAGCCGCGCTCCTGCTCCAGGCCACTCCGCCAGTCGCCAGTCGCCAGTCGCCAATCGCCAATCGCGAGGCCGACTTCTATCACCAACTGAACAACAAGCTGGTCGCCTGCGACCTCTGCCCGCGCCGGTGTATCATCCAACCGGGCCAACGCGGAGTCTGCCGGGTAAGAGAGAATCGCGAAGGACGGCTGTACTCGGTCGTCTACGGCCATCCCTGCTCTGTCGGCAAGGAGCCGATCGAGAAAGCGCCCCTGTTCCACTTCCTTCCCGGTCGCAAGCGGATTACCCTCGCTACTGCGGGCTGCAACCAGTTCTGCAAGTACTGCCAGAACTGGGAAATCTCGCAAGCCCGACCCGAGGACGTGCACAGCTACGACCTCTCGCCCGCCGACGTAGTCGCGCTGGCCGTCAAGGAGAGAGTGCCCATTATCTGCTTCACCTACACTGAGCCGGTCGTCTTCTATGAGTACATGATAGATATCGCCCGCCTCGCCCGGGCCAAGGGCATCCGGACCGCGGTGGTCACCGGCGGCTACATCAACCCCGAGCCTCTCCGACAACTCTGCTCCATAGTCGACGCCATCAAGATTGACCTCAAAGGTTTCACCCCTGAATTCTACCAGAACGTATGCAGCTCATCCCTGGAGCCGGTTCTTGAGGCCTGCAGGATTGTCGCGCAGAGTCATACGCACCTGGAACTCGTGAATCTGGTGGTCCCGGCCCTGAATGACGACACGACAACCATCAGGAAGATGTGCCGCTGGATTCGGGAAGACATCGGCGACACGGTTCCAGTCCACTTCACCCGCTTCCATCCCGAATACCGTCTCAGGAACTCGCCGCCCACGCCGACTGCGACCCTTGAACGCGCCATCGCTATCGCCAAGTCCGAAAGCCTCAAGTTCACCTACATCGGAAACGTCCCCGGACACCAGGCCGAGAATACCTACTGCCCCGCCTGCGGGAAGATGGTCATCCGGCGCAGCGGCTACACGATAGCTGAGAACAAGCTGAAAGACGGCAAGTGCCCGTTCTGCGGCGCGCACATTGCCGGGGTCTGGAAATGAGCACGGTCGTCTACTTCGTGCCGCCGGACCGCGCGACCGAAGGCGTCGGAGCGATACTCGAAGCCTCCGGCTACTTCAGGCGTCTCCGACCCAAGAAACGGGTCGGCATCAAGGTTCACTTCGGCGAGAACGGCAATCGGAATCACCTGAAACCCGAATACGTACGTGCCGCCGGGGTCGCGGCCAGCTACTACAACCTGCAGCCGGTGGTCATCGAGACCACCGCCCTGTACCGCGGCCGCCGCCAGGAAGCGACCGAACATCTGAAGCTCGCGCGCGAGCACGGCTTCACGATCGAGAACACCCTCGTCCCGCTCGAAATCCTCGACGGCCGGCACGGTGAAAAATCCTACAGCGTTCCGCTCGATTCCGAACTGGTCCCCATGGCCCGCCTCGCCCACGGCCTCCGCCGGCTCCGTTACATCATCAATCTCGCCCACTTCAAGGGGCATATGCTCGCCGGCTTCGGCGGGGTCATCAAGAACCTCGCCATGGGCCTGGCTGCCAAGGCCGGCAAGCTCGAGATGCACTCTCAGTCCAAACCCCGGATTGACTCGGAGAAATGCGCGAGCTGTGGCGACTGCGTTGACTATTGCCCTAGTGATGCCATCAGCTTTGTCCAATACGTCGCCCAGATCGGCCCCGGCTGCACCGGCTGCGGGGGCTGCCTCGCCATCTGCAAGCAGAACGCGATAAGGGTCGATTGGGACGCGGCATCCGAGACCGTTCAGCTCAAGATGGTCGAATACGCCCGGGCGGTGCTGCTTGGCCGCGAACTCGTCCACCTCAACTTCTGCCTCAACATTACCCCTAACTGCGACTGCAACACCCGGACCGAAAAGCCCATCATGCCCGACGTCGGCCTGTTCGGCTCCCTCGACCCGGTCGCCTGCGAACAGGCCGCGTGGGACCGCGTGGCACCCAGGCTCAAGGCGCTGTATCCCCAGCTCAAACCGGAACTGCTCCTCGATATCGCGGCGGACCTCGACCTCGGCACCCGCGACTACCAGCTCGTCAAGCTATGACGCCCGTTCCGCAGTCCCCCGTCCCCCGTCCCGCGTCCTCCATCTCGGACGTCCGCCTCGACCTCTTCGAAGGCCCGGTCGAGCTGCTACTCTACCTTGTCAGGAAGAACGAGCTGGACGTCGTCGACGTTCCGGTGGGCCGCCTGACCGACGGCTTCCTCGGGGCAGTCCGCCAGGCCCACGAACTGGACATGGAATCGGCCTCGGACTTCCTGATCATGGCCGCGGTCCTGCTGCGGCTGAAGACCCGCGCCCTGCTCCCGCGCAGCCCGGAAGAGGACCTGGCCACGCCGACCGTCAGCCTCGACCAGATCCTGGACGAGTTCCGCCGCTACCAGCAGGTCGCCCGGCTCCTTTCCGACAAGGAGTCGGAACGCCGGCTCCTCTACCCGCGCGCCGGCGAGTCGCCGCGCGCCAAGCAGGCCGAAAGCGAAGACGTCATCGCACTCGCCGCCGCGCTCAAGCGGGTCCTCGCCAGGCTGGCGCCCGAACCCGTGGCCCAGATCGCGCCGCCCAAAGTCCGGCTGGAAGACAAGATCGCCGACCTGCGCCGCATCATCCGCGAGCGCGGGTCGGTTGACTTTGAGGAAGTCGTGACCGGGACAACGGTCGCCGAGGTCATCGTCGTGTTCATCGCCGTGCTCGAACTTGTCCGGCTGGGTGAACTGCGGGTCCGCCAGCAGGCCGAATTCGGTACGATTCGACTGGAGCTGCGGGAACCGGGCTCCGTGCCCGACGGCTAGCGCCGCCGCACTTTACTTGTCTCAGTTCCTGGTCTAGGATTGAGGGTCGCCAGCTGACAGACGAAAGCCAATGAGAGTCTTCACCATCGGCACCGACCACCGGACGCACTACGACTTCGCCCGGCTGCTCCTGAAGTACGGGATCGAGGTGCTCTTCGACGTCCGCCGCACGCCGGAGTCGCGCGAGGACCACTTCCGCCGCGACGGCCTGCAGGCGCTCGCCGCTGGCCAGAGCATCGACTACATCTTCATGGGAAACGAGTTGGGCGGGCCGCGGGACGGGGGCTTCGCTCAGTGGACCGCCAGCGACGAGTTCCGACGGGGCACCGACATCCTCCGCAGCAAAGCCGCCAAGCGGGTCTGCTGCATCCTCTGCGCCGAGCGGACGCCGGAGAACTGCCACCGCCGCATCATCGGCGAATACCTGGGGAAACAGGACATCGAGGTCGTGCACATCCTCGACGAGACGTCGGTCTGGACCCCGCCGCCTCGTCCCTCGCTACCTGCCCCTCGCCCCTCGCCTCGCACGCCTCATCCCGCTCGCGGTCGCTGGCGCCGCCCCCGCCCGCGGCGATGAGCCCATCATCCGACTCCGCCCGTCTGCAGTCTGAAATCTGCAGTCTCAAGTCGGCTGTCGGCGCCGTCATCCTCGCCCACAACTACCAGGTTCCGGAGATCTACGACGTCGCCGACTTCATCGGCGACTCGCTGGAGCTCGCCCGCCAGGCACGCACGGTGAGCGTGCGGCTGGTTGTCTTCTGCGGGGTCCGGTTCATGGCCGAAACGACGAAATTGGTGAACCCTGAAGCCAGGGTAGTGCTCGCCGTTCCGAATGCGGGCTGCCAGATGGCGGACATGATCACAGCCGAGGCGCTGCGCGCGATGAAAGCACGGCTGGGCGACGTGACCACGGTCTCCTATGTTAACACGACTGCCGACGTCAAGGCTGAGTCCGACATCTGCTGCACCTCCGCGAATGCGGTCAGAGTCGTGAAATCTCTGTCCCCTGACAAACGCATCCTCTTCGTCCCCGACCGCCACCTCGCGGCCTACGTCGCCCGCGAGACCGGCCGCCCCCTGCTTGACTCCCAACTCTCGACTCTCGACTCCCGACTCCCGCTTGCCGGCATAATCCCCTGGGAGGGGTCCTGCTACGTCCACGCATCCTTTCGGGCGGCGGACGTCGGACGAGCCCGCAAAGAGCATCCCGACGCCTTCCTTGTCGTTCACCCCGAGTGCCCGCTCGAGGTGATTGACGCCGCCGATGCAACTGCCTCGACCTCGGGCATGGTCCGGCTGGCGCGGGAGCATAGTGAAATCGTGCTCGGCACCGAGGCCGGGATGTGCGACCGCATCCGGCGCGACCTCCCGCAGGTGAAGTGCTGGCCTTTGCGCCGGACCGCGCTCTGCCGGAACATGAAACTGACGCGGCTCGAAGACGTCCGGGCGGCGGTCGAAGGAGGCGTACCGGAAATCACCGTACCCGAGGCCACCGCTGCTCGCGCACGCCGGGCGCTTGACCGGATGATGGAAGTCCCCAATCCGTAGGCCATAGTCCTTCGTCCTTCGTCCTTAGTCCCTCGCCTCTGCCCCTTGCCGTTCTTGACTACCAGCGACATGCGACCTACATTCTCTCTATGCTCTCCCTGTTGCTTGCGTCTTTGCTCCTTGCCGGCGGATTTGAGGCCGGCGGCCGGATTGGAGTCGTGTTCCCGGCTTCCGGGCTTGAGAGCACCCACGACGCCGCCGCGCTGTTCGGCGCAAGTCTCGGCTACCAAGTCGGCCCGAATCGTTTCACCCTCGACTGCGGCTACACCGGGCTCCAGGCAAAACAGGCCAACCCGTACCGGTTCGATGTCTACGACCTTTCGGTCCGATACGGCCGCGAGTTTGTCCTGGGCCGGGCCGCTTCCGGCCCGACTTCGAACTGGGGATTCGAGGCATCGGCCGCGGCCGGCGTCGCTCTGCTGGCCCGAACGCTCGTCTCGGCCCGGGAGACCGGCAAGGCGCCTTCCGGCATTCTTGGCGTCGGCTTCTTCCAGCGCCAGGGCCACAGCCGGCTCTCGCTCGGCCTTGACAATATCGTTTTCATCGAATCGCGGCCGGCCGGTAGCGCCCGCACCGTTTCGCCTACGTACCTCATCGCGCTCAAGGGAGGAGTGACCTATGTCTTTTGACGCCCGCCGCCGCGTCCTCGTCGCCCTCGCCGCCGGCGCACTCTGGCTTGCGTCCCTGCCCGGCTGCGACGACATGACGTTCTACCGGGCGAAGTCCGACTACTTCCCGCTGATACCGGGCAGCCGCTGGACCTACATTGACTCAGTCGTCGGCGGCAGCTACACGGCGATCGACTCGGTCGTCGGCGACAGCGCGGTGGACGGCCGCCCCTGTGTGGTCGTGCTCCGCGACTACGCCCCGGAGTACTGGACAAAGCAGGTAGCCGAGGTGCGGCAGTTCACCAGCCTCGTTGCCAGCCGCGGCGACCAGGAATACGTGCTCGAAGAACGGTATCGACTGGTCTATGCCCTGCCGCTGGTCGAGGGCGCGACCTGGTCCGAATCATTCCGGGACACGATTGTGCTGATGGGTACGGATACGGTCTTCCTGAAGGACAGCTTGAGGAGCCGGGTCGCGGCCATCGATAGTGTCGCGACCCAGGCAGGCACATTCATCGAGTGCTACCGCGTCGAGACGCACCGCGACGTCGAAGCGGCCGAACTCTCATTCACTGCCGACTACTCGGAGTGGCTCGCTCCGGGTGTCGGGCTGGTCAAACGCGTGACCGGGACCGAGGAAAGGGTCCTCACCGGCTACGAGCCCGGGCGTTAGCCACGATGACCGAAGAGAAGCCTGCTACCCGCCGTGACTGGATGCCGGTGGCGCAAACCTGGAGCCGCGACCCGGACGACAAGGAGCCGTGGCGTCGCCTTGCGACGATGCCGGCGCTCGCGCTCAATCAGGTTGAGAGGGAGCTGATCGGCTCGGCCGCCGGCCGGACCGTGTGCGCGCTCGGCGTCGGCGACGGCATGGCGGCGTTGGCGCTTGCGGCATTGGGCGCCCGGGCCACGGTCGCGGACCCTAGTCAAAGCATGCTTGACATGCTGATGGTCCGGGCCCGCATCATCGGCGTGGAACTGAACTTCGTCCAGACCGACCTCTGCGAGCTGTCGGCGATCCGCAACGAGTCGTTTCAACTCGCCTACGCAGCCCAGGTGACGCGCCAGCTCGAGGACATCGACCGGTTCTATACCGAGGTCCATCGCATCCTCTGCCCCGGCGGACGCTTCATCATCAACGAGTATCACCCGGTCCGCCGCATGTGGAAGCAGGAACCGGGCCACCCGCGGGCCCAGTGCTCCTACTTTGACCGGCGCCGACCCCGGGAGGAAGAGGAAGACCTGATTCCTGACCCGAATGCGCCCGGCCTGATTTTGGGCCGGTTCGACTTCAGCTGGACGGTCGCCGACCATTTCGGCGCGCTGGCCGCTGCCGGGTTCCGCGTCACGGCGCTCGAGGAAGTCGGAGACGTCCGCCAGAAGTGGGAGATGCCGAACCTGAAAGGGCTACCCGAACAGCTGGTTCTCGCCGCCGACCGGGACGGAGCCTGAGCCCGCCCGCAACCGAACTGAGTAGGAACCACGGATTCACACAGATGAACGCAGATTCCTTTGGTCGGAATCCTCGGACGCGGTTGTCCGGAGTATCTGCGTAATCTGCGGATGGTCTCTTCCGACTTCGGCATTGGCGGCCCGCCTGCGTCGGTTTGACTTTGCCGCTGCATCCAATATCATGAATAGTAGTAGTGGGCGTCCTCAGCTTGGGCTGCCCCGACACCGCCTGCAGAAATAATCGC
>CAYOCZ010000164.1:0-7325 GCA_964402475.1 uncultured bacterium
CAGCTCCAATCAGCGACACGAGTACAAAAGGGGTACTGCGGGTTACCGCTGAACGGTCGTTATCGCAACTCCGTTGCGATACGCCAGTGGGGCGAGTCACTTCTGGTTCCGAAAGGGCAGAGGTCGACTCGCCCGGCCGCTTTCGCGGCTAGCGACTCTGGTCAGCTCCATCAGCGACAGAGTATGTCAAAAGGGGACATCGGGTTATCGCTGAACGCCGTCTTTGGACGGCACGACTACACGAGGCCGGCCTTCGGGTCGGCCTCGCAGCTTCGGCTCGCCCATGGCCGTCACCGCGATTCGAGGGGTATCGGATTCGAGGGGTATCGATAGTCATTGACAGCGCACAGGCCTTGGGTAAGTTAATGACTATGCATGGCGCGAATCCAGACCGTACAAGGGCTGGCCGACGCTTCGATTCTGCCAGCGTTGTGACTCGCCTGCTCCTGTTGGCCGTCCTACTCATTCTTGTTTCCGGTTCGCTGTGCCACAGCCCGAATGCTCACGTCGAGATCGAGTGCATCACGCCTTCAGACTCGATGTCGTACAATCCGTGGATAGCGTGCGACGCCAACGGGCACGTGGTGCTGGCGTGGACCCGGAATGTCGGCGGAAGAGAGGACGTGTGGTATGTCGAAAAAGATTCGGGCGGCGATTGGAGCCAGCCGGCAAACCTTTCCCGGTCCGGAGGCGAGTGGGGTTCGCGGAACGTGTCGCTGTGCTACGACCGAGGTGGCACTCTACACGCGGCGTGGTCGCAGTCGGTGGGCATTGCCTGGGTAATCTTCTACACGCGGCACGAGCCGAACGGCAGTTGGGCGGTTCCTGAGACAATAGTGCACGGCCTCGCGGTGGAACCAAGCATCGGCGTGGACTCATCCGGCTCAGTGCATCTCCTGTTTGAGGACATGGGGAACGGCTTCAATGCGTGCTACGCCCGTCGTGACCCGACAGCAGGATGGGGACCGGTATCCGTCCTTCGGGACAACTACCGGTGCAGACATGCCGCTCTAGCTGTGCGGCCGGACGGACGCTGCATCGTTGTCTACGACGACAAGGACTCCCTACGGACCTATTGGCTGTCCGGTCGTGGCGACACATGGACTTCGCCAATGCTGTTGGATTCAGTATCGAGAACGCGCGCTTTCTTCGCCATGGCCGCACGAGGAAACACCGTCTACTTCGCGCAGAATGGTGGTCTCAACCAGATGTGGATCTGGACGTATCGGGATGAGGCAGGTTGGAGAGGACCGGACACTCTGTGTCCTCAGAGTCATGCCCCAAGCATGATCAGCCTAGCGGCACCGGACGACTCGATCCTGGTAGTTGGGTGGAAGCAAGCCAGTTCCTCCAAACTAATGGTGGCGCGCAGGACGTCGCGGTGGTCGAGTCCGGTTTTCGTGGCAGGAGCGGATTCCACAGATCCGGGCTGGCGTATGAGTACCGTCCCAGTCCCGGGTGGACTGGTTCATCTCACCTGGGCTGGTGGCCCGGCTGACCACTCCAAGATCTATTACGCGAGCGTGCGGGTGGAGTGAGTCCTAGACCGAAATGCGCCTCTTCTTGGACACCATCACCCGGACGAACGGTCAGGGAGGCTATTTGACGCGGTAGGAGAGGTAGACGCCGTCCGCGGCGGCGCCGTTGGACGGCACAACTAAGAGGCCGGCCTTCGGGTCGGCCTCGCTGTTACTTGGCGCTGCTATTTGAGCAGGAAGCGGGCGTCGAGGACGAGGGCGCCTTTGCCCTGTTCGTAGACGAGCAGCGGGTTGATGTCCAGCTCGCTGATTTCCGTGAAATCGGTGACGAGCTGAGAAAGACGCTGCAGGCACTCCTTGATCTTTGCCACGTCGCGCGGAGCCTCGCCGCGATAGCCCTGCAGTATCTTTACCGCCTTGATGCCGTTGACCATTGAGTCGGTCGAGACGTCGTTCAGAGGCGCGATGCGGAAGGTGACGTCCTTGAGGACTTCCACCAGGATGCCGCCGAGGCCAAACATCAGGATGGGGCCGAAGGAAGCGTCGCGGTTCATGCCGAGGATCGTCTCGGTTCCCTTCGGCGCCATCTGCTGGACCAGCACGCCCCAGATATCAGCGTCGGGCTTCTTCGACTTGACTGTCTCAAGCAGGCCGGCAAACTCCGTCTTCATCTGGGCGTCGTCGGTGATGTTCACGCGTACGCCGCCGAACTCGGTCTTGTGCAGAACGTCAGGCGAGACGATCTTGAGCACGACCGGGTAGCCGATTTCCGTGGCCGCCGCGACCGCCTCAGCTACGGTCTTGCAGAGCTTGAACTGCGGCACCGGCAGGCCATAGGCGCGGAGGATTTCGTGGCCTTCCGGTTCGGCCACGAACTTGGTCGGCCGGGCGCGCGCCTTGGCTAGAATCTCCTTCACTACGTCCGGCTTGACGTCGGGGAACGACAGGACGTCGCCCTGAGGGCGGCGACTCCATTCGCCGAACTCGGCCATCGCGGCCATGGCGCGGGCGGCGTTCTCCGGGAACTGGTAGTGGGGGATATGGTCGCGCAGCAGCGCCTTGCGGATATCGGCCGAGTTGCCCATGGTCTGGATGCAGGCGAGAATCGGCTTGTCTGATTTCGAGCCGATGTCGGCAATGACATTGGCGATATCGACCGCCTCGGCCATCAGCGTCGGAGTCCACATCGGTATCAGGCCGTCGACGTTCTCGTCGGCGACCATGAGTTCGAGGGCGGCCCGGTAGCGTTTCTCGTCCGCGTCTCCGATGATATCGACCGGGTTGCCGGTCGAAGCGGTGACCGGCAACCGCTTCTTGAGTTCTTCCCTGGTGCCCGGAGTCAGTTGGGCCATCTCCAGGCCATTGCGGATGCATGCGTCCGTGCCCATGATGCCGACCCCGCCGGCATTGGTGAGAATCGCTACGCGCGGGCCCTTTGGTACGGGCTGGTACGCCAGGGCGGCGGCCTTGGCAAAGAGTTCGTTGATGGTGTCGACGCGCAGGATTCGGGCCTGGGCGAAGAAGGCGTCGTAGGCGGCGTCGGACCCGGCGAGTGCGCCGGTGTGAGAAGAGGCGGCCTTGGCGCCCTCGGTCGTGCGGCCGGACTTGATGGCGAGAATCGGTTTCGGCCGGGTCTCGTGCGACGCGGTTTCGCGGGCGATACGCATGAACTGGGACGGGTCGGCCAGGTCTTCAAGGTAGAGCGCGATGACGTCGGTATCCGCGTCGTCTTTGAGGTATGACAACAGGTCGCATTCGTTGATGTCGGCCTTGTTGCCGATAGAGATGAACTTGGAGAAGCCAAGTTCTTCGGACTCGGCGTATTCGAGCGCGTTCACGCCGACCGCGCCGGACTGGGAGATGAAAGCGAGGTTGCCGAACCGCGGCATGACCCGGCCAAAGGTCGTGTTGAGCCTGGTCTTGGGCGAGCAGTTGATCATGCCGAAGCAGTTGGGACCGATGAGTCGGATGCCGTACTTGCGGGCGCGGTCGCGTACCGCCAACTCAAGCTGGGCGCCGGTGGGACCGAGTTCTTTGAAGCCGGCGGAGATGACGATGGCGCCCCGGACCTTCTTCTGGCCGCACTCGGCCAGGGTCGCAGGCACGGCGAGGGCGGGCACGACGAGCACGGCGAGGTCGACTTCATCCGGTATCTGCAGGACCGACCCGTAGGCCTTCACGCCCAGCACCGATTTTGCCCTCATGTTGACCGGGAACACCATGCCGGTGAAGTCGTTCATCAGGACGTTGCGGAAGAGCGCATGGCCGACCGAGCCTTCGCGCGTGGAAGCGCCGATGACCGCTACCGAGCGGGGCTTGAAGATGAAGTCGAGGTCACTTGCCGGCATCTTTGAACCTCATCGTCAGGGTGTACACGCCATCGTCCCACTTGGTTTCAATCGGCAGCCCGGTGCGGGTCATCAGCCGGTAGGCGCGAGTGTTGGAGTCGAGCACGTAACCGACAAAGCCCTTGATACCTTTGATCTTGGCGATCTTGGTGAGATGGTTGAAGAGCACCCCGCCGAGTCCCCGGTTCTGAAACTCGTCCTGGACCTCGATGGCGTACTCGGCGAGCCCCGTCGCCTTGTCCACGTAGTACCGGGCCGAGCCGATGATATGTTCCTCACCCGACTGCTTGAACGCACCGACGATGGCCATCTCTGACTCGTAGTCCACGTTGACGAACTTGGAGAGCTTCTCGTGGGGCATGGCCTTGAGGTACGAGAAGAACCGGTAGAAGACGGTATCCTTGGAGAAGGAGTAGAAGAGGTCCCGCATCGCCGGCTCGTCGGTGGGTCGAATCGGCCGCAGGAATACCGGAGTACCGTCCTTGAGCGCGCCCTGCGCCTCGAACTCTTCGGGGTAGCGGGCCTCGACCAGCGGCAGTTCGGGCTGGTCGGCGTAGATGTAGTGCTTCTCCTTGGCGAGCTTGAAGAGCTCGGAGCGGAACTTCGGGTGGGCGACCGAGATGAGCGCCAGCGCGCGTTCCCGGATTGACTTGCCGTGGAGATAGGCAACACCCCACTCGGTGACCACGTAGTGGACGTCGCCGCGCGAGGTGACCACGCCCGCGCCCTCGGTCAGGGTCGGCACGATGCGGGAGAACTGGTCATCGTCCCGGGTCGAGCGGAGCACGATGACGGCCTTGCCGTCACGCGACCGGGCCGCGCCGCGCACGAAGTCAACCTGCCCGCCGATGCCCGAGTAGAATTGGTAGCCGATGGAGTCGGCGCAGACCTGTCCGGTCAGGTCGACCTCCAGCGCTGAGTTGATGGACACCATCTTGTCGTTCTGGGCGATGACGAACGGGTCGTTGGTGTAGTCGACCGGGTGGAATTCGAACATCGGGTTGTTGTTGATGTAACGGAACAGGCGCTCGCTGCCCATGGCAAAAGAGGCGATGACTTTCCCCGGATGCAGGGTCTTCTTCCGGTTGGTGATGACTCCCGCCTCGATCAGGTCGATGGTCGAGTCGGAGAAAACCTCGGTATGGACGCCCAGGTCCTTCTTGTCCTTCAGGTAGGAGAGGAGCGCGCTGGGAATGCCGCCGTAGCCGACCTGGATCGTCGAGCCGTCCTCGACCAGGTCCGCGACGTTCTTGGCGATGCGGCGCGCGACCTCGGACTCACCCGGTGTGATGAACTCGTAGATCGGTGCGTCGTTCTCGACCAGCGCGTCTATCTTATCAACGTGGATGAAGCAGTTGCCGAGCGTGCGCGGCATCTGCGGGTTGACTTCGGCGATGACGTACCGGGCGGCTTCGGCCGCGGGCTTGGTGATGTCCACCGAGACGCCGAAGCTGCAGAACCCGTGCTCGTCCGGCGGGGTGATGTGAATCAGGGCTACGTCGAGCGGCAGCCGACCGGACTTGAGCAGGTCCGGGATCTCCGAGAGGAAAATGGGCGTGTAGTCGGCACGGCCTTCCCATACCGCGGGCCTGACGTTCGCGCTGATGAAGAAGGCGTTGGCCCGGTAGCGGCTGGCCAGTTTCTCCTGTGCGTAGGGCGCGACACCCAGCGTCAGCAGGTGGGTGATTTCGACATCCTCGGTCGGGCAGTCGGCCAGCGCCTGCACCAGCTTCTGCGGCGTGCCGCAGGCTGAGCCGATGAAAAGACGGTCGCCCGGCTGCAGGATTTGCAGGGCCTCGTCAGCGGTCTTGATTTTCGCGCGATACTCCTCGCGCCAGTCGGCGTTGCTCATAGTCTTCCTCTGGTTCCGGCGTCGGGCCGGCCCGACGCGCAATGGCTCCGCGGCCTACTCCGCGAATTGGCTCAAGAATAGCTTTCCGTTTTCCTCGGCGATGACGCCCGAGGCGAAATTCGGGTCGTGCTCGAGAAACGAGAGCCACTTTCCGGCAATGGCCTGCGGCACGAGTTTCTCCTTCTGTGCCATCGTTTCGAGCGGCAGCAAATCATACCCCATAATGTAGGGTGTGGCAATGTGCGAACGGGTCGGAATCAGGTCACCCCAGTAGATTGCGGTCTCGCCCCCGGAGCGGAGCAGCACGACCTGGTGGCCGGGCGTGTGGCCGCCGGTGAGGACCAGCTCAAGCTCAAGCCCAAGCGCAAGCTCAAGCCGGGAATCCCCGTCAATGAGCTCCAATCGTCCTGCTGCCTGAAGGGGCAGGAAGTTCTCGGGCAGATAGGCGGCACGGGACCGGCGGTTCGGGTTCAGGGCGAGGTTCCATTCCTTCTGCTGTGCGTAGTAGCGGGCATTGGGGAAGCGGGGGACAGGCTTGCCGGTCGAGTCGAGCTTCGTGGCGGCGCCGGCGTGGTCGAAGTGCAGATGAGTGAGCACGACCTTCGTGATGTCGTCGGGCCTGAAACCGGCGTGGGCAAGCGAAGACTCGATGGTGTCGGTGTGCTCGATGCGATAGATGTCGGTGTTCCTCGAGTCCCACTTGTCGCCGATGCCGGTGTCAATCAGCACGCACTCCTTTCCAGTCACGACGAGCAGGGGCCGCAGTGCCAGCCGAATCCGGTTGCGCTCATCCGGCGGATTGGTCCGTTCCCACAGCGGCTTGGGCACGACCCCGAACATCGCCCCGCCGTCGAGTCCGAAGAACCCGTCGGAAAGGCTGAACAGGTCAAACTCGCCGAGCCGCATCGGCACAGATTGTAGGTCTGGCGGCCGGCTGGTCAAGACCCCGCGTCGGCTGTACAGCGGGTCAGTGCCGTGCCATTCGGCTCTGCTCCAATGGAAAGGCAGTGGGCAAGGCGCGGGGAGGTGGATTTCCGCCACCCCTTTCAGTGACACAGTTATGATGACTGGAGGCGATATTTCGTAAGTGGCGCAGTTGCGTGTCTTAGGGTGGCAGACAGTATGTAGGTTTCCATTGACTTCTGCTGGTGCGGCCTAGACTTGTAGTGTTCCGTTGTTCACAGCGGAGCAGTGGATAGACAAGGTCCTCATCCAAGCGGCATCAGTAGCTTGAGGACTACCAAAGACCGGAGGCCTGTGCTGGTTCGAGTCAGCCTCGGTAGTCCGCGCAGTCGCGGCATTCTCAGACGACAACCCAACGATGGCAAGGCACTTGTGCGCGATGGCGCTGTGCGCCGCGCCGACTGAAGGTCGTCATGCCGAATAAGGGGTCGACATGAAATCTGTTCTGCTGCCGGTCCTGCTTTCCGTTGGCATTGCCCTTGCTTCCTTCGGGCCGAACGTACGCATCGACCACGAGTACCGGCCCAATCGCAGTTGCATCAATTGCGCGATTACCGTCGGCCCGGGCGCGCCTTCGAATCAGCCAATATACGTTGCGTTCGAGGACGATTCGATGGTGGGAATCTTTAATGTTCTTTCCGATGTCATGTTCCAGAAGTCAACCGATGCCGGCAGGACCTGGCT
>CAYOCZ010000165.1:0-6046 GCA_964402475.1 uncultured bacterium
GCTTACGCTCTTGGCGACCGAAAGGAACAGAGCATCGCACGCGAAGCATCGAGCGCAAAGCGTCCGCCGTTCAAGCGACTGCTGGTCGCGAACCGCGGCGAGGTTGCGGTCCGGGTTATCCGCGCGTGCCGCGAGCTGTCGCTTCCGGTCGTCGTCGTCTATTCCGAGGCCGACCGGAACTCGCTGCCGGTGATGCTCGCCGATGACGCGGTCTGCGTGGGCCCGGGCCCGGCCGCAGAGAGCTACCTCAGCGCGTCCCGCGTGCTTTCGGCCGCGGCCGTAACGGACTGCGACGCGCTCCATCCCGGCTACGGATTCCTGTCCGAGAACCCGGATTTCGCCGAGGCGGCCGCCTCCTGCAAGATCACCTTTGTCGGACCTGCGCCCGAGACGATGCGCCTGCTCGGGGACAAGGTCGAGGCGCGGCGCCGAATGAAAGCCGCGGGTGTGCCGGTCGTGCCGGGCTCGGACGGCCCGCTTGAGTTCAACCGCGAAACCGCGAAGTTCTGCGCCGACATCGGGTACCCGGTGCTGGTCAAGGCCGCGGCCGGCGGCGGCGGAAAGGGCATGCGCGTCATCAAACGCGAGGCCGACCTCGAGACCGGCATCCAGATGTGCATGGCCGAAGCGAAGCGTTCGTTCGACGACCAGCGGGTCTACGTCGAGAAGTACCTCACCGGCGCCCGGCACGTGGAAATCCAGGTGCTGGGTGACCAGCATGGCACGGTCATCCATCTGAACGAGCGCGACTGTTCGTGCCAGCGCCGCCACCAGAAACTGATCGAGGAGTCGCCCGCGCCCGGCTTCACGGCGGAGCAGCGCGAGCAGCTCGGGGCGTGGGCGATAGCTGCGGCCAAGGCAGCGGGCTATGTCGGGGCCGGCACGGTCGAGTTCATCGGCGACAACACCGGCGCGTTCTACTTCATGGAGATGAACGCGCGGCTCCAGGTCGAGCACCCGGTCACCGAGATGGTGACCGGCGCCGACATCGTGCGCGAGCAGATACTGATTGCCGCCGGCGAGGAGCTCAACCCGGGCCTGGGCCGTGCGCCCAAGGGCCACGCCATCGAGTGCCGTATCTACGCGGAGGACCCGGACGCCGACTTCCAGCCCTGCCCGGGCTTCCTGACCGAGGTCATCCTGCCGGGCGGGCCGGGCGTCAGGGTCGACTCGGCCCTCGTTCCCCGTTCCGACGTGCCGCCGTTCTACGACCCGCTGATTGCCAAGGTTATCGCGTGGGCGCCGGACCGCGAGAGAGCCCTCGCCCGCATGGACCGCGCATTGGCCGAAACGCGAATCGAGGGCGTCAAGACCACGACCGGGTTCCTGCGCCGACTGCTCCGCAACCCGCGCTTCCAGAAGGGGAAAGTCACCACCGGCATGCTGGATGAAGGTTAGCCGGGCGGAGTTTGACTTACGCGTCCGCTCGAATATGATTAGCATACGCGCTGATCTTGTGCGCAGACCGCCGGGGTCTTAGTGTAGCCTGGTTTAACACGCTGCCCTGTCACGGCAGAGATCGCCGGTTCAAATCCGGTAGACCCCGCTGGGCTGGCTTTGGGCCCAAACTACGATGGTTGTTCTGAGAGGCCGCCTGCTGCTCCTGTTCGCGGTGCTGGCAGGAGCGGCCTCGGCTGTTTCTCCTGCCACCAAGCTCAAGTCCAACTACACACTGGCGCTCCAGACCGAACGTCTGACCGAGGCCGTGGTCGCCAATCGTCCTCGCGACATGTACCGGATGTTCACGCCGGCGTTTGCCGCCGAGCACTCGTTCGCCAGTTTCGACTCCGCTCTGGCCCGCTGGTTCCGAGGGCGCCGCATCGTCCGCGCCAGCCACAAGGTCGTGGACATCAAGGGTCCGTCCGGGTACGTTTCGAGCTGGTTCGTGTTCGCGGGCAAGCGCGACTACAACTACGTCTACCAGAACTGGTTGAACACCAGGCACGGCTGGCAGCTCGTCTGGCTGTCGCGGATCCTCGACACGAGCTTCACGTTCGGCCAGTCCGACTCGCTTGAACTGGTGAGGGCGGCCGAGGCCGGGTTGCGTTACGTGCTCTCAAAGCCGGGCCTCGAGCTGTTCAAGGCCGGGTTCAGACGGCCTGACACCCTCGTAATGGTACGTCTTGGTCGGCCGGGCGAAGGCGAGTTCCGGTTCGACAGCCTGCCGGTCTACTGGACCACGCTGGAGAAGATGAAGCAGGGCGGCTGCGTGCCCAGGGCTCAGTTTCTGCTCAACCTTGCGCTGGTCCGGTTGATGGGCGAAATGGCGCTGGTGGTGGTGGATGTGACACCAACCGGGCGCGACCTGCTCGGCCGGGCCAGACGCCGGCGGGGAATCGAAGTCTATCTTGAGCGGGCCGGCAACGACTGGCGCTTCTCCGACGTGGGCAAGAAGTGGTAGTCCGTCGGATGGACGGTCGAAGTCAGAACTCAGAAATCAGAATGCAGAATTCAGAACGCCGGGTGCGACATGTCAGTATGCGGTGTACGACGCACGGTGCATTGCACTCAGTTCCCCTCGCCGCGATGCTGTTCGCGCTGTGCTGCCTCGTGCTCCTGGCCGGCTGCCCGGGCGAGGACATCACCCCACCCGAGGTAACCATCATCGAGCCGGCTGACGGCGACAGTCTTACCGGCACCACCACCCTCCGCGCCCGCGCCACCGACAACGGGAAGGTCGCCCGCGTCGAGTTCTTCGTGGACGCGGTCCGCGTCGGCATCGACACGTCCGCGGCCGGGCAGATATTCGAGTGCGCGTGGAACCTGGGCGTGATGCGACCCGGCTCAGCTCACACCCTGAGCTGCGCCGCTACCGACGAAGCCGGCAACCGCAACTCCTCGCCGGCCATCACCGTATACATCAGCAGTTCGGCCGGCACGCATCACTCCGGGATCATCGCGGCCACTGAAACCTGGACGGCTGCCGAGAGCCCCCACGTCATCGACTCGGACCTCGACGTCGAGGCGTTCCTCACGGTTCAGCCCGGGGCAGTCGTGCTCGTCGCCGACGGCGCTACCATCGAGGTCGGCGCGCGCTCGCCGGCCGGTCTTGTTGCACACGGCCGGGCCGATTCGGTGATATACTTCACCGCGCTCAATCCCACACCCGGGCCGGGCGCGTGGGGCGGCATCCGGTTTGGGTCCAGCACGGTCCCGGACAGCAGTATTCTCCGCCACTGCGTCGTTGAGTATGCCGGCGGCGGGGGGTCTCTTGTGCGGTGCGAGGCAGGCAAAGTCGACATCGACTCCAGCGAGCTCCGCTCGAGCTCAGGCTCGGGCGTGTCGGCCTCGGGTACCGGGCTCGGTTCGCTCTCGCATAGCACCCTTTCCGGGTGCGCACTCTACCCGGTGAGCATCGGGCCCGGCCTGGTTTCGGCGCTCGGCACCGACAACACGTTCAGCGACAATGACCGCAACGCCGTGGAGCTTGCCGGCGGCGTCGTCGCTGCCACCGACACCTGGCCCAACCTCGGCGTCCCTTACGCCATCACCGCCACTGTCACGGTTGCCGACGGCACGAACCCGCTCCTTTCCATCGCCCCCGGCTGTTCGCTCCTCTTCGCCGACAGCGCCAAGCTGCGGGTCGGGCTTGGCAAGCCCGGCGGCCTGCGCGCCGACGGCACCTATGGCCGCATCGTCTTCGGGCCGCTTGCCGACTCGCCCGGCCCCGGCCAGTGGCGCGGTATCGAATTCTGGGAAGAAACCAACCCGATCCGCACGATTCTCAACTACTGCAGCATCGAGGGGGCGGGCGCCGGCAACTCGGCGGCAATCACCTGCTACTCGGCCGCGCTCTTAATCACCAACACGCGGATTGCCGGCAACGCCGGAGGCGGTATCTACTGCCAGAGCACCGGCTTCACCCGGTTCGAAAACGACACCATCACCGGCTGCGCCGGGTTCCCTTTGCACATTGCGGCCCAGTATGTCAGCACCATCGGCAACGGCAACAGCTTCTCCGGCAACACCCTTGACGCGATCGAAGTCACCGGCGGCGCCATAACCAGCAATGCCCAGTACCGCCGGCAGGACGTCCCCTACCTCGTACGCCAGACCATCGAAGTCGGCTCGGCCATCGAACCCACGCTCATCCTCCAGAACGGAGTCGAACTCCAATTCGAACCCGGCGCCGCGCTGGCAATCGGCCGCGCTGCCAAGGCCAGCCTGCAGGCCGACTCCGTCACCTTCACCGGCGTGACGTCCCAGCCCGGTGCTTGGGACGGGCTCGAACTCCATCGCTACACTGCGAATACGAGCCGGGTCGAACGCTGCCGGCTCCTCTATGGCGGCGGGGCCAACTACGGGATACTCCTCATCGACAGTTGTATCCCGGTGCTGGACGGCAACGAAATCGCCTTTTCCAGCAACTACTGTGTCTTCATGCGGAACACCGAACTCGACCCGGACACGGTCCGCAGCAAGAACTGGCTCCACGACTGGGACCCGGCCTTCGAAGACATCAACTACGAGCCGTAGCCCGGCACAGGCGAAGCCCGCCACAACCGAGTACGACAGCCTGAACGGGGGCAGTGTGTCATTCTGCTCGCTCCTACGGTGCCGCAGGCACACGAAGTGAAGAATCGTCGGCTCCGAAGACTCTCCGCTTGCGCTCAGAGTGACGGACCCGGATGGTGATTCCTCAGTAGAAAGCTGCCAGCCCCTGGAAACTCCGCGAACGCAAAGCCGGACCGGTGGTGCCGGTCCGGCTTCTGACTCTCTCTGTCCGCCTACAACTCGCCGATAAGGTCCTCGTAGAGACCCAGGAGGTCGGTCTCGATCAGTTGGACGTCGCTTACTGCCCGGGCCAGCTTCTGCTGGCTCTCGTTGGTTCCGATCCTGACGCCGCTCTGGATGATACCGTTGAGCTTGCCGACAATCGCCGAGTTCCTGGCAACAACTTCGTCAATCAGGTCGGTCTGATCGGGCAGCGCCTCGCGCATGTCCTGCAGGAAACGGTTCGCGCTCTCCTTGTTGGCGAGCAGTGCCCAGACGAGCCGGTCGAAACACGCCTTGCCGCTGTCCGGGCAGACCGGGCAGAACGGTATGGTATCCAGGCTCTTCATCCAAAGGTCGTAGGCGACGATACCCGACTGCCAGCCGGTGTCGGCGTACGCCTGGCTAAGTTCCAGCGCCTGGGCTAGCACCGTCGTGAGCATCTCGGCCGGTTCCGGTTCGGCGGTCGCGCGATGCGTCACCTCGTACGCCTCGGCAATCGACCCGCTCAATGCCACCTCGCCGGCTGAGCCAAGCGTGTAACCATGTACCACTGAGTCATCCGCGCCACAACGCGTTGCGACGCCCCAGTTCCGGCCGTTGGACCCAAGCCATGCTCCAAGCACAATCACCAGCTTGCCCCGGTCCAGCCGGTCGCGGATGGCGGCCACTGCCTTCCGCTGAACCTCCTTCGCCGGCCGGGCCGAGTCCGCATCGTCGGCTGCGAACACCGGGCGGAACGTCAGGCCGTAGTACCGAGCGAGGCCATCGAGATAGTCCCCGGCAAGCCCGTTCGGCCACGCGCCGCGGCAGCCTTCACGCCGGGCGGTGAAGGCGAATGACTCGCCGGTGAGGGCGGCCAGCCAGTCGTAGTCCGCGGTCACGCCGGCGTGGCCCAGGATGTCCTTCAGCGCCACCGCGAGCCCGCCGGCATAGCGCTCAGCATCGGGCAGTACGCCCAGCACGCCGGCGGTGACGTCGAGCTTCATGTCAGCATCACCGCGGAGCACCGTCATCGCGATCTTTTCCTGAGACGCGACCGACTGGAACTGAAGCTGCACCAGTTCCTCGGTCGTCTTCACCGGTTCACCGTTGTAGGATATGACTACGTCGCCGGGCTCCAGCCCGAGCATCTCTGCCTGGGTTCGGGGCAGCACGCGCCAGATTGCCGGCCGCGCAATCTGCGCATAAGTGGTGCCGAGCGCCATGCCGGTCTCCTCCTTCCGGCAGGCGACGAGCACGACCAGGGCTACCAGCGCCAGCGTAACAAAGTGCCTATTCATTGGTACTCCTTCGGGAAAGAGGGACCTGATGCCGTGTCCATTCGGGCATC
>CAYOCZ010000165.1:6146-7236 GCA_964402475.1 uncultured bacterium
GCCGCGCTTACGCCGGCTTCGTCCCGACCACCGGCTCGCCCAAGCCGGCGGGCGCGTCTAGCCGCACCGACAGGTCG
This sequence comes from uncultured bacterium, assembly GCA_964402475.1. Taxonomy (GTDB): domain Bacteria; phylum Hydrothermota; class Tepidihabitantia; order Tepidihabitantales; family Tepidihabitantaceae; genus UBA2258. The sequence continues at coordinate 6,224 of CAYOCZ010000165.1, forward strand.
GCCAGGCCGGCGCAGACCGCCTGCGCCTGTGCGTCGGTCAGGACCAAATCCTTCAGCCGCGGCCACACGGTCTTGGCCAGGGTCGCGGCCGACCAGGTAATCCTGACGTTGACGAACCCGGCCTCTTCCAGGGTTTCCTTCATCGTCTCGCTGGTGAAGTGCTCGAGTTCGTAGAAGCTCGCGCCGGTGATTGCCGCCTGGTTGCGATCGAGAAACTGCAGCCCGACCTCCGGGTTGGCCGAAGGGTTGGGCCCGAGCCGGTCGAACAGGTCGCGGAGCTTCCGGAACTCCTCCTTCGTCTCCGGCGTGTTGCTGAACTTCACCAGGTAGTTCCGCTCCCACGGCGGCCGCGAATGCTTCAGCGAATAGTGGTACCCGAGCGAGTCCTCGGTCTCGGTGAACATCAGCCCCTCGGTCAGCTCGCGCTCCCGCCCGTCGTTCGACTCGAAGAAAACCCGGAACCGGCCGCCCGGCTTGAGCACGCGGAACACCTCGGCGATTGCCTTGTAGGGGTCAGGGCTCTGCTCGATGGAACTCGCCCCGACCACGCCGTCGAAACGGTTGTCCGGGAAATCGAGCTCGGTCGGCGATACCTTGTTCACGGTGACGTTCTTGAGCCCCAGCTTCTCGACGCCGGCGGTAATGGCGTCGACCCGGCGCTGCGCAGGTTCGGCACCGGTCACGGCCCTGAACAGCGGCGCAATGCGCAGCAGGGGCCATCCGTCGCCGGGCCCGATGTCCAGCACCTCCTGGGCGCCACCCATATGCGCGGCGAATTCACGAATCCGCGCCTCGTCGATGAAGTGCTCCTCCAGGCCGTATTCAACCGGAACGTCGATGACCGGCAGCCTTCCGCCACCCTGCCGTTCCATCCGGTCAAAGGTCTGTTCAGCGCTGTTGGACTCGACCGGCTTGGTCGTGGTGACAATCCAAGTCTCAAGAACCGTATATTTCTTCGCCATGTGCGTGGCAATGATAGCTGCACAGACAGCCAAGTCAAGGCACGCCCGGCC
>CAYOCZ010000166.1:0-7195 GCA_964402475.1 uncultured bacterium
CCCACGACAAGCACGATCGTCTGGGTGATACGAGTCAATGCGGCTAGCTCCATGCGCTCGAATCCCTGAAACACCCAGCAGTAGTAGGACGTGATCGCACTTTCCAGCACGAAGAAGCTGCAAATGTACACAACCCGAATTGTTGTCCATGGATAACCCAACAGATTTACCACGACGGCAATCAGGAGGATGACGAACAGGGACGCGAGGAGCTTCACCGCTAGGGAGTTGCTGACCAGGCGACGCGCCGCTTTGGTATCTCTGGCAATCTCGCGCGCGGACATAGCACCCAGGCCCAAGTCGGTGAATACGGCGAGCATGGTTACGAAGGCTAGCGCAAACGACAGAACGCCGAACTTTGCCACACCAAGGTGACGCGCGGCGACCATATTGAAGACGAACAGCATGAGTTTGTTGACGCCGTCGGCAAGGGCAAGATATGTTGTGTTCCTAGCTACGCGTCTGGTCGCCTGCGCCGGATGGTCACGGCTGGACCGGGCCTCCGTGTTCATCCGGTCTATCGGTGCTTTCGGGAAACTCCGAACCGCACGCCGCGGAAAATTCCTGCGAACCCACCAGAAACCTCGCGCCAGCCCTGGTACTCCGCCGGCCGCTCGCTCTTTATGAAAGCGAAGTACTCAGCAACAAAGGCGAAGGCGATACCGGCGGCCAGGCTGAACAAGAAGACGGCGAGCACGATAATCGCGCGACGCGGGAAGCTGCGTCTCTCAGGTGGCTGCGCATGGTCCAGAACCGTCAATGTCGGAGCATCACGGGCCTCAAGCACCCTCGCGTATTCGTATTGCTGGTAGAGCGTGGCATAGGCTTCCTGCTGAACCTTGAAGTCCAGGTACTTGCGTGCGAACTGAGCGGCTACTACTGGCAGCCGTTCGAACGAGACGCCGAAGCCGACTCCGAACCCGCTCGCCCCGCCGCCGCGCTCCAGCTTGCGCAATTCGCCGCGAGAGGCCGCTATCTGGCGTCGAAGGTTGTCAATATAGGGATTCTCGTCGCTTGCCCCGGTCCGGGCAGCCTCGTACTCTGCCTCCCGCAGGCTCAACTCCGACTTCATCCTCGCATAGGCATCTATTGCCGCCTTGGTTTCATCGTCAACTGAGGCCACTTTGTTGGCTTCCTGGAACGCCTTCAGCGACTCGCTCGCAGCCGCCAGGCTGGTATCAAGCTGGCGAAGGCGCTTCTCGATGAAGACACGCATGTTGTGGCCGCGGCTGATATTTGAGTATCGAAGGAAACTGTCGAGTTCAGCCACATACGCGTTCGCGACTTGGGCGGCGAGGTCGCGAGTCTTGGCTTCGACCGAAACCCTGACAATCCCGTTGTCAGCAGCGGTGAGCTTCGTCATGTCTTTCAGTTGTCGCACGGATTTCTCGGGGCTGAGCTTCTTGATTCTGTAGTACTGGGCGATGCTGCACCGTTCGGCGACGTGCTGCATCACGGTGCGGCTGCCAAGGATTCCTATCATCAGGTCGGATGACGTGGTCGAACCGGTAAGCCCGGCCTTGAGCTTGCTCAGGCCGCTGCCGGCTCCTCCGCCCAGGAGACTCGTGATTCCGAATATGTCGCCCTCGTCACTGGGCGGAAGGAGTTGAGCGGTAGCAGTGTAACGCGGAGGCAGGATGAAGCTAACGACAACAGCCAGGACCGTAAGCACCACAGTGTTCCAGAAGATAAGGCGGCGCCACTTGAGGACAACGGTGAGGTACTTGACTAGTCTATTCACGCTGGAAGTCTAGGAAATCAAGGGCGAAAGTCAATTGGCTGCGGGCCGAAGGAACCGCTGAAGCGCGCCTGCGATTCGCGCAGACGCACGGCCGTCACCGAAGGGATTCCGGGCGCGCGCCATCTTTCGGTAGGCAGCACCAACGCAGAGCAACCGCTCGGTCGCCGTGGCTATCGTCTCTGCGTCGGTGCCGACCAGCTTCGCGGTTCCTGCTTCGACCGCCTCAGGCCTCTCGGTCACGTCCCGCATCACCAGCACCGGCTTGCCCAGCGCCGGCGCTTCTTCCTGAATCCCGCCAGAATCAGTGAGAATGAGGTACGAACGCTCCATCAGCCGGACGAACGGCAGGTAATCCAGGGGCTTGATCAGGTGCACTCTTGATACTCCGCCCAGAATCCTGCGCACTGGCTTCCGCACGTTCGGGTTGAGATGTACCGGGTATACGACCTCCACGTGGGGATTCCGTTCGACGATCATCCTTAGGGCATGACATATGCTCTCGAACCCCGGCCCGAAACTTTCTCGTCGGTGCGCAGTTACCAGAATCACGCGCTGTTCCGGTGCAATCTTGTCGAGCACCGGAACGTACCAGGCCACTCTGCTCCTCCGCATCGCCTTGAGCGCATCCACAACCGTGTTGCCGGTCACGTGAATGCGGCCCCGCGGCACACCCTCCCGAAGCAGGTTTTCCCTTGCCGTCCGGGTCGGCGCGAAGTGCAGGTCAGCAAGGCTGCTGACAAGACGCCGATTCATCTCTTCCGGGTAGGGTGAATACTTGTCACGCGTCCGGAGCCCGGCCTCCACGTGTCCGACGGGGATTTGCTGGTAGAACGCCGCCAGCGCCGCCGCAAGGGCGCTCGTGGTATCGCCCTGCACCATCACCATGTCGGGCCGAACCCGTCGCAGCACCCGCTCGACACCGCGGAGCACACCCACGGTCACGTCAGCCAGGGACTGACCGGGACGCATCAGGTCAAGGTCGTGGTCAGGTCTGATGTCGAACACGCGCAAGACCTGGTCCAACATGTGCCGGTGCTGAGCGGTCACCAGCACCACCGGCTGGAACTCCCTCGGACTCCCGGCCAGTTCGCGAATGACCGATGCCAGCTTGATTGCCTCGGGTCTTGTCCCAAAGCAGAACATCACGCGCCACTTCATCCTAGTGCGCCTCTCCCCAACTGGGGCCAGCGCCGGTATCGACCACAAGCGGCACGGTCAGGCTCCAGGCATTCTCCATCTCAGTTCGAATCACCTCACGCGCCTCATCCAGCTTCGTCTCAGGGACCTCGAATACCAACTCATCGTGCACTTGCAGTATCATCCCGACCCCGAATCCTCCGCCGCCGAGCCGTTCCTCGATCCTGAGCATCGCATTCTTGATGATATCTGCTGCCGAGCCCTGTACCGGCGCATTGATGGCATACCGCTTGGTCGCCTCGGCCACGGCCCGGTTCGGGTCGGCGATACCGGGTGTCGGCCTGACCCGCCCGGAGATGGTGCGCACATAGCCACTCTGCTTCGCCTGCTCGACGGTCTGGTCGCGCCACTTCGCCACGCCCGCGAACCTCGCCATGTACTCATCAAGGAACGCCCGCGCCTGCTCAATCGGAATGTCGGCTCGCGACGACAGCCCGTAGTCCCCCATCCCATAGACCAGTCCGTAGTTCACGACCTTGGCCAAACGCCGGTCTTCGGGTTCCACGTCCGCGATGTCCTTCCGCAGGATCGCCGCCGCAGTCCGGGCGTGAATATCCTCCCCCCGCCTGAACGCCTCAGCCAGTTCCTCGTCGCCGGACAGATGGGCCAGCACCCGCAGTTCAATCTGCGAGTAGTCGGCCGAGACGAGCACATTGCCGGGCTCGGCGACAAACGCGCTTCGTATCCGTTTGCCCAAGTCGGTCCTTATCGGGATGTTCTGGAGGTTCGGGTCGGACGATGACAGACGACCTGTGGAAGTCCCGGTCTGATTGAACGTCGCGTGCACACGGTGCGTGTTCTCACGCGCGGCCCGGCGCAGCGGCTCAAGGTAGGTGTTGCACAGCTTGGTCAACTCACGGTACCTCAGCACCCCGCGCACAACCTCGCTCTTCGGCGCCAGCTCATTCAGGACGTCCACGCTGGTCGAATAGCCGGTCTTGGTCCGCTTCCCGCGCGCCAGCTTCAGCTCATCGAACAGCACGACGCCGAGCTGTTTTGGCGAGCCGATGTTGAACTCGCGCCCGGCCAGTCGGTACACGTGTCGCTCAATCGCCTTCAGGTCCTGCGTCAACTGCACCTCAAACCGGCTGAGCCCGCTGAGGTCCACCTTGATGCCCCGTTCTTCCATCGCGGCCAGAACCGGCACCAGCGGCATCTCGAGCTCTGTCGTCACTCTGCCGAGTCCCATGGCCAGCAGCTGCGGCTCAAGCGCCCCAAACACGGTCAGCGCATGAGCTGCGCGCGCCTCGTTCGACAACGGAGGCACACGGCTGCCGAGCACCTGGATGGTCACTTCCTCGGGCGAGAACGTGCGGCGGTTCGGGTCGGAAAGCCACGCCGCGACCCCGACATCGAAGAAAGACCCGACCACATTCAGGCCGGCTTGGTGCGCCGCCTCTAGCTGCTCCTTCATGTCGAACCCGACCTTGAGCAAGCCCGCATCCGACAACAGCGCCTTCTGTGCACCTGAATCCTGCACTAACGCAACTGCGCCCGGCTCGATACTCACCCAAAGCCCGTGACCCGATTCAAAGCACAAACCGACCCTTCCCACCTTCTTGAGACTGCTCGGTTCCAGCCTATCTTGTCTCTCAGCCCTGACCTCGACACGCGGCGCGACTTCAGCCGCCAGCCCACGAAACTCCATCTCGGTGAAGATAGCCTGTAGCGTGGCCGCATCGGGTGCTCTCAGCTTCAAGCTCTCAAGCTCGGCCGGCACTTCAACATCGGCCCTTACCTCAGCCAGTTCCCGGCTCAGCCGGGCGATGTCCACGTGCTCACGCACCCGCTCGTCCTGCGTCAGCGCCGCATCGAGCGAACCCCAGCGCGCGAGTATTTCTCGTGCCCGCTTGGGCCCGACCCCGGGCACTCCCGGTATGTTGTCAACGTCATCCCCGCTCAATGCCAGCAGGTCCGGCACCAGCTTCGGACTCACACCCAGCTTCTCCTTCACATCCTCCGGGCCGAACCGTTTCTCCTTCCACGGGTCGTATACGGTCACCCCGCCTCGGACAAGCTGGAGCAGGTCCTTGTCCGAGGTGGCAATCGTCACGCTCATCCCCGGCCGCTCGAACCTCCGCGCGAGGGTTGCCAGCACGTCATCTGCCTCGACCCCGGGAACCTCGAAGCTCGTAATCCCCCAGGCCCGGACCATTTCCTTCACGACCGGCATCTGGGGCGGCAGTTCCTCGGGCGCAGGCGGCCGCTGCATCTTGTACTCACTGAACTTCTCGTCCCGAAACGTCCGTCCCGGCGCATCGTACACAACCGCGCAGTAGCCCGGCTTCAGTTCCTTGAACAGCTTCTTCAGAGTCTGGGCGAAGCCGTACACTGCGGACGTGTTGAACCCCGCGGAATTCCGCAGAGGATTGCGGATGAACGCGAAGAAGCTCCGGTAGATGACCGAATGACCGTCAATCAGCAGCAGATGTTTCACGAACGAGGACCGGATTCCTCGTTGGCTATCTTGGTGAAGGGCAGCAACCGCGTACCGAGCCCGCCGGCCAGGACCGCGCCTTTCATCTCAACCAAAGTATATCCGTGCTCCGATTCGGGTCAAACACCACGACCGCCCCACGCTCTCGTGCGTTACTGGCTCTCGCAACCCACAAGGCGGTTTGACTTGAGCGGAATTCCGACATAGACTGGCTAGGTGAAAAGACTGGCGGCCGTTCTACTCGGCGCGGCCCTGGCGGCCGCGACATTCCAGCGTGAGCCGAGGTTCGAGGTGTATGGTGCCGGACAGGAGTCGCTGTCCCGCGTGCATCCGAGGATGCGGGCGACTTGGCTCTGAGTTCGTCATCTTGGTGACTCGTAGACGACGGAAGGAAGCCGGCGGATGAGGAGTATGGCCATACTCCTGGCCATCGCAGGCGCGGCGTCCGCGTACGTAGTCGGATACGACGTTGACCCGGTAGGAGCACAATGGTCTAGATGGACAGGCCGTGGGGATACGCTCTCGCAGTCGGTCACGTGCAACTTCGATTCTCTTGCATACGTCGAGCTATTCGTGGGCGAACTAGGCGACAGCAGTCAGTACGTGGTAGCCGTGTTTGACAATGGAAAGGAACTAACCCGAAGCAGTGGAATGCAGGTGCGTAGCCATGTCTGGGTGAAGTTTGAGAACTGGAGCACCCGTATGGCGTACACCAAAGGCAGGAAGTACGAGTTTCGGTTCACCCGCAGCGGTGGGGACAGGATTCAGTACTACTACGACAGCCTAGACCCCTACCATTACGGCGGGGCGACAGACCCGAACCGGCAGGCGATGCCGATCACCTTCGACTTGGCGATGCGGGTCTACGGACGGATGAATCCGGTGAGCGGCGTCTGGCGGGCCTGCGTGAACTTTGGGAACGAACCTAATGTGGACACCGCTCTGGACAGCGCCAATTCCATCGGCATCGAGTGGCTGAGAGACGACCTTGAGAAGATGCACGTCTGGGAAGACGACACCCACCCGGCCATGAACATCTACCATCGTTACGAGGACCGCTACAGTGTACTCGGCATCCTCTGCTACGGGAGCGACGACAGTCTGAGGAAGAGCAGCCGTGGAAACAAGCCGGGCGATCCAGCCATCTATCCACCTCGCAACCTCTACGATGATGTGAACTGCGATACCAACTGGTGGGCTGGCTACTGCAAGAGCATCATGGGCAGGATGCCCAAGTTCAAGTACTGGGAGGTGTGGCCGGAGGCGAACGCATTCTGGTGCTGGCGAGACCCGGACACGTTCTACCGAAATGCCAACGGCCAGTTGATCAATACACCGCGCGAGCGGTGCAGCCTGTACGTGCGGATGTGCCAGGTAGCCGAGAGCGTCGCACAGGGGCTGGGCGCAGGACAGAAGGTCGTTGGCGGTGCAACGTATCGGCTACGCGACAGCAATGAAGAACTCACTGTGTCGTCGGGCGTAGACTGGCTCCGAGATATGTTCGAACTGGCCGAGCTCCGCTACGGTGGCGTTGAGAAGTGCTTCGACATCGTGTCAGTTCATCCGTACATGTGGGGCAACAGTGCGCCGGACGACTACTTCAACGAGAACTCGTTCCGCCTCGACCTGGACACAGCGCGCGCCATCCTGCGGGCGGCGGGCTACGCAGGCGTGGAGCTTTGGGCAACTGAGTACGGCTGGCCACGCTGGCGCGCGTCGGACGCGTCAAATCCGCCGCCCGTTACCGACACGCTCATGCAGGCCCGCAACCTATGTCAGTTCTACACGTCGGCGATAGCACGGCAGACCGACCCTCGTGG
>CAYOCZ010000167.1:0-7180 GCA_964402475.1 uncultured bacterium
CCACCGAGGGGACAGGCGCCCGGAGCGGCTGCGTTGGACTCACCGCGCGTCTGTCTCCGTCGCACAGGGCCCTGCGAAGGGACAGTCCCCGTTTTGCCCCAGTCCCCGTTTTCCGCGCGTGCACCTGTGACCCCTTGGGGCGAAATCTGGCTCGGTCTGCAGAACGGGCGGAGCCCCGCAGCCGGACTCCGCCCGTTTCATCATCGTTTGACAGCGGGACGGGGGGTGGTATCATGCGTTTGTCTTCCATGCAATTGTATGAGTTGATACGGCGCAAGCGTGACAAAGGCCGCTTGCGCGACGAGGAGATCGAGGAGCTCGTTTCCGCCTACGCGGCGGGCAAGGTGCCTGACTACCAGATGGCGGCGATGCTGATGGCTATCTTCTTTCGCGGGATGACGGCCGAGGAGACCGCGGCCCTGACCATGGCGATGATGAATACCGGTGACGTGTTCGACCTGTCTTCCATCCCCGGCCCGAAGGTCGACAAGCATTCGACCGGCGGAGTCGGGGACAAGGTGTCGCTCATCGTCGCGCCGCTGGTCGCGGCCTGCGGGGTGAACGTGCCGATGGTTTCCGGCCGGTCGCTCGGTCACACCGGCGGGACCTTGGACAAGCTCGAGTCGATTCCCGGTTTTCGGACCGACCTTTCGTTCGCGCAGTTCCGGAAGAACGTCGCCAGCTCGGGGCTGTGCGTGATGGGGCAGACGAAGCGGATGTGCCCGGCTGACCGGAAGCTGTACGCGCTGCGCGACGTGACCGCGACCGTAGACTCGATACCGCTGATTGCCGCGAGTATCATGTCGAAGAAGCTGGCCGAAGGAGTGGACGGGCTGGTCTTGGACGTGAAGACCGGCAGCGGCGCGTTCATGAGCCGGACCGCGCAGGCGCGAAGACTCGCACGGACGATGATTGCCATCGGAACCCAACTGGGCAAGAAGGTGGTCGCTTTGGTTACCGACATGTCGGAGCCGTTGGGCTCGGCGGTCGGGAATGCTGTCGAGGTGGCCGAGGCGATTGAGGCGCTTAAGGGGCGTTGGCGTTCCGACTTGGAGGAGGTCACGCTCGCGCTCGGAGAGGAGATGTTGACTCTCGCCGGCCTGGCGAGCAGACCGGCGCAGGCACGCCGTCTGTTAATGCGGGCGCTATCCCGGGGCCTCGGACTTGAGAAGTTCCGGCAGATGGTCAGGGCCCAAGGCGGCGACCCGAAGGTCGTCGATGACTACAGCATGCTTCCCCAGCCTGCCTATCGAGTCGGTGTCTGTGCCGCGTCAGCCGGATTTGTGAGGAGCATGAACGCGCTGCAGGTGGGGCTTCTGGGAGTGAGGCTGGGCGTGGGCCGACGGAACTTGGACTCGAGGATAGACCACAGCGCCGGTTTCCTTTTCAGGAAGAAGGTCGGGGACAAGGTGGCGAAGGCCGACGTCATTGCCGAGGTGCTGGGCTCGAACGAGGCCAAAGTGAAGGAAGCCGCGTCGCGTCTGCCTGCGCTCATCGCCATCGGCGGCACCGCACCGCGGAGCAACGGTATCGTCGTCGCTCGGTTGTCCGGCAACGGGAACAACACCCGGTAACAGACGCACTGTCCGGCAGCGGTTGCCGAGGCCAAGTCGGAAGTCAGAAGGTGGAGTACAGAGTGCAGAACCTGAGAACACTCTGACTTCCGCAATTCGGCCTCCGGCTTCTGCGTTCACCCAACCCTGCGTACCTGTCGTTTGACTTTGCCGGGTGCGTGAAATATACTGGGCATCCATTCAGGACTTGAGATAATAGACTGAAGATTGCGGATTGCGGAGTTCTGACCGCAGATTGGAGCGGCATGTCGAAGAACCGGAATGACGGCAGGCTTGATACGGTCATTGGACCGGAAACGAGCGTCAACGGAGACTTCCGCGTCGCGGGCGGCATCCGGTTGGACGGGCAGATCGAGGGTCGGATGGACATCACTGAGACGATCGTCACTGGCCCGCGGTCGATGTTGAAGGGCGTGGTGCACTGTCGGGCTGCGGTCATTGCCGGGCGGATCGAAGGCGATGTCTATGCGGCCGAAGGCGTGGAGCTTCAGACCGGGGCGCAAGTCTTCGGCAACATCAGCTGCAGGGGGTTGGTCATCCAGCCGGATTGTTTGTTCCAGGGCAACTGCTCGATGGCGCAGGCGAGCGAGGGAGCTTAGCGAGCAACCATACGAGTAGAGAAGTCAGGACACGCGATGCAGAAGGCTGAAGCGCCCGGTCGTCGGGCCACGGTCGGACCGGAATGACCTACAAGCAGGTTGCACTCGTTGTTATCTCGTGCGCTGCCAGTCTGGCCGCGATGCCGGCCATGCCGACGACGCAGGGGCGCGAAGCGAGAGCCGTCGCACACCCGTGGCCTGGAGCAGTAGACCGTCCCGAGCCGGTTAAGCGGCTAGTTGACCAGTCCGGGAGTATTCCGGTGCTCTTGGTTGATTTCAGCAACAACACCCAGTCGCATACGAGTTCCGAGTTCGGGCAACTGCTATTCGGGTCCGGTACGTCGTCGATGCGCGACTACTATCTTGAGGCGAGTTACGGCAAGCTCGCAATCGGGGGAGAGGTCGCCGGCTGGTATCGGGCTGACCAGCCATATTCCTACTACGTCGGCGACTCGTTCGGTATCTATGGTGATTTCCCGCACAATTCGCAGGGGCTCGTGGCCGCACTCGTGAGTGCGGCCGACCCGGACGTTGACTTCAGCCAATTCGACCACGACCACGATGGGGTAGTGGACAACCTGCTGGTTGTTCACGCGGGACCTGGAGCAGAGGAGACCGGCAGTCGTCATGATATCTGGTCGCACAAGTGGCAGCTTTCTGACGTGACATTCGGGTCGCCCGGACCGGTTCGGACCCAAGATGGCGTCACCGTTGATGCGTTCTCGATTGAGCCAGAGCGGTTTTCGGACGGCAGGCTGATGTCAATCGGCGTGTTCTGTCACGAGTTCGGCCACCTGCTCGGAATGCCCGACCTCTATGACACGGACTACTCTACGAACGGGCTCGGGTACTTCTGCCTGATGGCGGCCGGGTCGTGGGGCCGCGTATCGGAGTCCGACCCGCCCGGCAGTTGTCCGGTTCATCCCTGCGCGTGGAACAAGTACCTGCTGGGCTGGGTCAGGCCGGAGTCGGTTGAGAAGGGGGGCGTGGATTCGGTCGAGGCGGCGCGCCTGCCGGCGGCAGCGGCGAATCCGGTTGCGTACCGGGTGCTCTCGAATCCGGGCGGTGCAGACTGGCGGGCCGGCGGCACCGGGAGCGGTGAGTACTTTCTGGTGGAGAACCGGCAGCGGTATGGGTTCGACCGCGGCCTGCCCGGAGGCGGGCTCTTGATACTGCACGTTGACGAGTCACAGGCGGACAACAACAAGGAGGCGAGTCCGCTGGTCGGAATCCTGCAGGCCGACCATTCGGCCGGGTACGCGCTGCCGGCAGGCGACCTCGGCGGCGACAGCGATTTGTGGAAGCAAAGCGACACGGGCCTGCGCAGCTTCACGGTGCCGTCGTCGGCGTTCTATGACGGCGTGCAGAGCGGCGCGGCCATCTATGACATATCGGGCTCGGATTCGGTGATGACCGCCGGCCTGACGGTTGCGCCGTTGTTCCTCGGCAGGGTCTACTCGTTTCCGAACCCGGTCATCGCTAGAACCCAGTCGGACCGGGCGACGATTGTGTACACGCCGACCGACACCGGGCGTCTATCTGGTCAGTACCCCGACTTCAAGGTGCGTATCTTCAATCTGGCCGGCGAGCCGGTAAGGGTGCTGGACAATGACGACGAGGTCAATCCGCAGCACCGGGCTGCCTTCTGGGACGTGAAGAACGACCAGGGGAGACCTGCGACCAGCGGCATGTATTTCTACACGGTTGAGCTTGAGCAGAGCGGCGTGATTGAACAGAATGTCGGAAGGCTTACTGTCGTAAGATAGGAGAACGATATGGACTTGAGTCTTGCGGAGAAGAGGGCGGTCATAACCGGTGCGGGCTCGGGCATAGGTAGGGAGATTGCCGTCCGGTTCAGCGCGGCCGGCGCGGCAGTTGCGCTGTGCGACGTAGTGAAGGAAGGAGCGGATAAGGTTGCGGCCGAGATTGCGGGCGCAGGCAGACAGGCGCAGGCCTATGCAATCGACGTGTCCGACTTCGCAGCGGTCCAGCAGTTGTGCGAGCGGGTCGCGGCTGACCTCGGCGGCATCGATATCCTCGTGAACAACGCCGGGATTGCGCGCGACAACCTGCTACTGCGCATGACCGAGGAGGAATTCGACCGGGTAGTCGCCGTGAACCTGAAGGGTACGTTCAACTTCACCAAGGCCTGCTTCCGCGGAATGATGAAGAACCGCTGGGGCCGCATCATCAACATCGCCTCGGTCATCGGCCAGATGGGCAACGCGGGTCAGGCCAACTACGCGGCGGCCAAGGCCGGGATCATCGGCCTGACCAAGTCTGTGGCCAAGGAGCTCGCGTCACGGAACATCACGGCTAACGCCGTCGCGCCAGGCTACATAGCGACGGCCATGACCGAGAAGCTGGACGCCGCCGCGCGCGAAGCCTACGTCTCCGCGATCCCGCTGAAGCGGGCCGGGACGCCGGAGGATGTGGCGAACGTCTGCTTGTTCCTTGCCTCGGAGTTGGCGAGTTACATCACGGGCCAAATTCTGAGAGTTGACGGCGGGCTGCTGATGTAGTTGTCCGAGAGAACGAAGAGGGGGATGCTCCGGCATCCCCCTCACCTTTCCATGCGCCGGCTACGGCTTAGCCGAGCCACAGGTGTTGCACTTCCAGGACTCCGCCTGACATGACACGGCGTCGTCCGGACATGGCTGCGGCTGGGGCACGCCGTGCGGGTCTGGGCCGACTGCCGGCGCAGTCCACTCCTTTGTCGTCCCGTCTGCGTGCACGTGCTTGTAGGTCGCGGTTACAGGACCGGGGCAGCCCGCCTTAGGGCATTGTATTAGCACTGCCATCTGTTCCTCCTTATTCCGGTGATCCGGCTACCCTACCAAACCACTGTGAGCACGCTTGACGTCACCGGGCGGCAGCTTGAGTCTCGGCCTGCCCGCTTCGGGTTTCTGTCACGCGGTGCTCCTTCGAGCTGCCTCGTTTGTGCGGCAGCTACACCTCTTCTTCCTCCTGGGAGTAGACACGCTCGGGTAGGATGCTCATCGAGCATCGCCGCCCGCCACACTGAGGGCATCGCCCGAACTTCATCTCTCCCTTGGACAGTGTAGCATCACACGGTCACCTGTCAAGAGGAAAACGCGGGGCGGCGGCTTGACATCGGCCGGGCTTGTTTTATCCTTGCCGTGAGGAAATGGCTGTGGATGAACCGGCTCCGATACAGGACCTGAGGCAACGGTTGGCAGAGGCAAGCACCGACGCCGGGCGACTAGCTGCGTTGCTCGAGCTCCGCAACCGGACCGCCGAACTGCCGCGCGACGAGGCCGAGGGGTATCTCCGTGAGGCCATCGAGCTTGCACAGAAAACCCATAGCTACAGAGAGCTGGCTCTGGCCGGCATGAGACTGAGCGAAGTCTGCCGAGACGCCGGCGACGTCAAAGCCAGCCTTGAGTGTGCAAGTATCGTACAGGAGGCGGCAGCGGCGTCGGGCAATCCGAACCACGAGGGGCAGTACTTGTACCTCGTTGGTCGGGCCCACGAGGTCCAGGGTGACTACAAGCAGGCTCGCGAGCACTACGAACGCAGCCTCAAGGTCTGGCGCAAATCCGGAAACGCCAGGGGGGTCGGGGCAGCACTGAACCAGCTCGGGGTACTCGCCGGGCGCCAAGGGCAGGCAACCGAGGCTCTGGAGCACTACCAGGAGTGTCTGAAGATAGACGATGAGCTGGGTGACATCGCGAACGGGGCCATCCACCAATACAACATAGGGTATTCGCTGCAGCGGCTGGGGCGGTGGGAGGATGCGTTCGAGTCCTACTATCGCGCCATCGCGTTCAGCGAACAACACCAGATCCGGTGGCTGCGTGCGACCGCGCTGAATCAGCTCGGCGAGCTGTTCCTTGAACGCGACAAGGCGGCCAAGGCCATCGGTATCTTCAGGATGGTACAGGAAGCGGCGGAGCGTGGCGAGGTGTTGCCCGAGGTCCTCCACGACACAGTGAGCAATCTCGGTCTGGCCTATCGCCGGCAGGGAGACCTTGCCAGCGCGGGACAAGCCTATGACCAAGCCCTGGCCGCGGCCGAGAAGTCCGGGGACCGCCGCAACGTGGCGACTGTCCTCTGGCGCATGGCCGAGCTGGCTTTGCACCAAGGACAGCTCGACCGTTGTCGCGAACTGGCGGAACGGTCTGTCTCGGTCGCCCGAGATGTCGGGCTACGATGCGAGGAGGCTCAGGCGTTGAGGGTGACGGCGTTGTTGCACGCCGCCCGCAGCGAGGACGCGCAGGCCCACGAATGCTTCGAGCGGGCGATGGCACTGCTTCGCGACCTCGAGGAGAGCTTGGAGCTTGCCCGCGTGCGGTTCCACTATGGCCGATATCTGCTTCTGCAGGGCGAACGCGACGCGGCGGTGACGCATCTGAAAGCAGCCTCTCGCGCATTCCGGGGGGTGGGCATCGTCGCCGAAGGGCACGAGGTGAACCGCCTGCTCTTTCAGCAGGAGGTGGGCATTGACAGCGACATGGCCTTGCTGCAGGGGATTTCCGGGCTCACATCACTTGGGGTAGAGCCCCAGGTGCTGCTGGAGCGGGCTATCGGGTTGCTGCTCGATGCGCTGGGATTTGAGAGCGCGGCGGTTGTCGTACGGGGACGGCCGGTGTTGATGTTGGGCAGCCCGAATCTGGCCCAGGCACTCGCCCTAGGCGCGAGCCAGGAACTGGTCGCGACCGACTTGGTGTTGAGTTGGCCGGTAAGCTGTGGCGCGAGTCTGCTCGGGCGTATTCACCTTGAGAGGGATGCCCCGGAGCCAACCGAGCAGAACCATCTAGTGCTCGATACGATTGCCAACCTGCTGGCTGCGCCGATTCAGCGGCTGTCTGATCTCGCGGTGAGCGCGGTCGAGGAGAGGCCGGGGCTTGCCGGGCTGCGCTACCAGGGCGTTGTCAGTCGGGATCAACGGATGTTGGATGTGCTGGCCACGGTCAGCGCCGTGGCGGGCAAGAGCGTGCCGGTCCTGATTCGCGGGGAGAGCGGAACCGGCAAGGAACTCATCGC
>CAYOCZ010000168.1:0-7136 GCA_964402475.1 uncultured bacterium
GCGCCTGCTGCTCAAGGCCGGCGGCAAGGGCCGCGTCGGCTGCTACGAGATAATGATAGCCACGCCCGCGGTCCGCAACCTCATCCGTGAGCGCAAGACTGAGCACTTGGCGTCAGCAATCCAGACCAGTTCGTCCGAAGGCAGCATTTCGTTTGACATGTACTTGTCCGAGCTCTACCGTGCCGGCAAGGTTACCTACGAAACCGCCATCGCTTCCGCGTCTGACCCCAAGGGATTCCGCGAACTCGTGGAATTCGGCCAGCGCACATCCGGCCGCAAGTAGCCCCCTACCGCTCGAGCATGACTACGGCCGAGCGGCCGTTTTCTTTTTCTGCGGATTCTCTAGACCTGACGCGAACCGGAAGCCGTTGCGGCTACCGGGTCAAATCCCGGCTACGGCAGCTCGCGTCGCGTGCGCGTGATAGCGAGCACGATCCGGTTCGGCACAGCATGCCACGCGACCTCGGGCAGGGAAGCGAGCGGCTTGGTGCTGAAGTACCTTACCAACGCGCTTTCTCCCGAGCACAACCGTCCGGTCGATTCCGACGCATCCCCGTACCAACAGCCGACCAGCATAATGTCGGCACACATCATGCAGAATGATAGCGAATCCTCATCCTCCAGCGCGGCCATGGCGCGTGTCAGGGATTCGGCCGGGGACTGCTCGTCAAGCTTGCTCAGCAGATAGAGAAAATACCGCTCGCTCGGGTTCTTGGAATCGGTGATCCGGCCGCCGGTGTCAAGCCGGTCCTCGTGCTTGACGAGGCCGGAGTGTGCGAACGCCCAGACATGACCGGTCTCTCGCCGGATGTATGGTCTGAGTTCGCGCGGCGAGGCCGGGGCCATCCCGCCGATGCAGACCAGTGCCATGTCGGTGCGGATTTCATCCAGCTTGCCGAAGTCCGGGTCCTGCGCGCACGGCTGCACGGACCTGATGGTCTCCAGCCGGTTGCCGTAGCAGTGAGCCACGCCCCAGCCGCCGGAATCACAGTCGACGTCCGCTGCCTGACGCGTTGCCCGGGCAAGGACGTCCATCTGGAATCTGCCGGCGGCGGCAATCAACGTGCTCACGGCTAGAACTCCATCGCTATCCCGGCTCGCATCGGGCCGAGAGTTAAACGCATCTCCCGGTCGAACCCGTACATCTGGGCTGAGACGTAAGCGTCAGCCATCGAGAAAGCCAACACCGCACCGGTCCACCATAGCAGCGCTGTCCGCCGGTCGCGGTGCCGCACGTATCCGGTCGTGTCCCCGCTGTTCCATGCGTCGGTGGCGGCCACGTGTTCTCTGACCGAGAAGTATCCCAACGTGACTTCGGCCGGCGCAATCAGCGCCGCCTTCCACCAGTTGCCGGTGTAGACCTGGCCGCCGCCGGGCAGCAAGAAAGAGAGCAGGACTGCCGTGCCCGTGGACTTGGCCGGGCGATAGGTACGAACCGGATCGACCTTGGTCGTGCTGTCGGCCGGGTTCAGTTGCGGCTTCAGGGTATCTGGCGTCTGCGCCGAGACGAACCCGGCCAGCAGCGCCAGGCCCATGAGCGCGCGACTGGTCACTGATTCCTTACGACGATTTCGACCCGGGGAGTTGCGGACCTGGCACGCGACTCGGCGGCCGCACCGGTCGCGCGCGAACCTGAGAGACTCAAGACCCGGATCCGGTCAGAGGCTACGCCCCACGCCGCAAGGCGGCTCGCGACCGCCCCGGCCGCAGCCGCGGCATAGTCCCAGCTCCCCGGGTACCTGTCCCTTGCCGCCTGCGGCACTTGGCCGCCGCCGGCGTGGCCGATGACCTCGACCGGCCCGGCGTGCGACTGCAGGGAAGTGACGCACGTCCGCAGCAATGACTCGGCCGAGGGAACGAGCTTCAGGTCTGCCGCTCCGCCGAACAGCTCGTCGAACGAGTACGACACGCTGAACACGGTATCCCGCTCCGCCTCCACCCGCTTGATGCTGTCGTTCACCTGCTGCAACTGACCAATCCACATATTGATCTCATTCTGCTGCCTGACGATTCGGTCCGCGCGCGGTGCGTATGCGAAATTGTAGAAAACCAGGAAGCAGACTGCCAGCGCAAGGAACATGATCCAACCGAGGCTCGACATGAACGACTTCATACTAGAATCCTAACACAACGGCGGTGGAGATACAAGCGAGCAGGCGCACTTCCGACCGCGTCTCACTTCCACGCGTCAAGCTGCTTCTTCAGACGTTCCAGTTTGCTGGTGAACTCGACCCGTCGGCCGCGCTCGGCCTCGACCACCTCGGGCTTGGCGCGAGAAGCGAAATCGGGGTTTGCGAACTTCGCGTCGATGCCGGCGACGAGTTTCTCCAGGTTCGCGATTTCCTTCTTCATCCGCTCGAGTTCCTTCTCGACGTCGACCACGCCCGCAAGCGGCACGTACACCTCGCAGCCGGGCAGCACCGCGACCGACGATTTCTCCGGCCGCGCCGACCCGAACTCAAGCGCCGAAACCCCGGCCAGCTCCCGGACGAGCCCTTCGCTCTTCCTCAGGAACTCCGCGAGTTCGTCGTCGGCCGAGTTCACGATACACCGCACATCGGTCTTGGCCGGCACTTCCATCTCGGCCCGGATGTTCCGGACCGCGACAATCAGCTCGCGCATCGTCTCGACCCGCGCGATTCCGCGGTCGTCGACCGGTATCGGTGCCGGCCAATCGGACTGCATGATAGATTGGGTCCCGGGATTCTGGGGTTCTGGGGTTCGAGATTCGGCCTGAACCCCTGAACCCTCGATCCCTTGAGCCCTGCCGTAACCTAGCCTCTGCCACAGCTCCTCGGTGATGAATGGCATGAACGGGTGAAGCAGTTGCAGCGTGCCGCGCAGGACGTGGTGAAGGGTCCAGCGACAGGCCGCGTCGTCAGCCTTCAGGCGGAGCTTGGCGAACTCGAGGTACCAGTCACAGAGTTCATGCCAGAAGAACTCGTACAACCGTGACGCGACCACGGAATAGGCGCACGCGTCAAGTCCGCCGGTCACCGCTTCGACCGTCCGATTGTACCGGCTGACAATCCACGCGTCCTCGGGCTGCAGTTCGGGTTCGCCCCTCGTCCCTCGCCCCTCGTCCCTCGCCCCTATCGCTGGCGCAACCAGCCGGCACGCATTCCACACCTTGTTGGTGAAGTTCCGTCCGAACTCGAACCGCTTCTCGCTCAACCGGTAACTCTGGGACTGGCTTTCGAGATAGGCAAGCGTGAACCGCACCGCATCGGTGCCGTACTTGTGGAACATGTCCACCGGGTCGATGCCGATACCCTTGGACCGGCTCATCCGCTCGCCCGTTTCGACTAGGATGAACGAGTGAAAGTAGACGCGCGAGAACGGGATGTCGTCCATGAACTTCAGCCCGGAGAATATCATCCGCGCCACCCAGAGGAAGATGATATCCGGCGCGGTCGAAAGGAAGTCGGTCGGGTAGAAACTGGCCAGGTCCGGCGTCTTCTGCGGCCAACCCATGGTCGAGAACGGCCAGAGTGCGGAAGAGAACCACGTGTCGAGGATGTCCTCGTCCTGCTTCAGGTTCTTCGCATGGCACTTCGCGCATTCGGTCGGGTCCTCCCGCGAAACGATTATCTCCCCGCATTCGCAATACCAGACCGGTATCCGATGACCCCACCAGAGCTGACGTGAGATACACCAGTCCCGGACGCTGTACATCCAGTCGAGGTATACCTTGTTCCAACGCTCGGGGATGAACTTCACCCGGCCCGACTCCACGACCTCGATTGCGGGCTTGGCCAGTTCCTGCATCCGTACGAACCATTGCTCGGAAACCAGCGGCTCGACCACGGTACCGCACCGTTCGCAGACGCTTGCGCTCAACTTGTAGGGTTCGGTCTTCTCGATCAGCCCCTGCGCATCGAGGTCCTCGACCACCCGCTTCCGGCACTCTTCGCGGGAAAGTCCCTGGTACTGTTGGGGAACCTGGTCGGTCATCCGCGCGTCCTCGTTGATGACGGTGATGAACTCGAGGTTGTGCCTCTTCCCTATCTCGAAGTCGGTGGCGTCGTGCGCCGGCGTGACCTTGACCGCGCCGGTGCCGAACTCTGCTACCACCAACTCGTCCGCGACAATCGGGATGATGCGGCCGACCAGCGGCAGGCCCAGCTTCCGGCCGACGAGATGCTTGTAGCGCTCGTCATTCGGGTTGACGGCCACGGCCGTGTCCCCGAGCATCGTCTCCGGCCTCGTCGTGGCAACGACGACGTAGGAAAGGGGCCCGGGATTCGAGGATTCCGGGGGTCGAGTATCTGAACTGGAATCCTTGATCCCTTGACCCCTCGACTCCTCATCCGCTATCGGATAGCGGACATACCACCAATGGCTGTGCACTTCCACGTGCTTGACTTCGAGGTCCGAGACCGCGGTGTGGCAGCGCGGACACAAGTTTACGATACGCGTGCCCCGGTAGATCAGCCCGTCCTCGTAGTAACGCACGAACGCCTCGCGCACGGCGCGTGAGAGCATCTCGTCCATCGTGAATCGGGTCCGGGTCCAGTCGCAGGCGCAGCCCAGCAGCTTGAGCTGCTCGATGATGCGCGTCCCGTACTTCTCCTTCCATGCCCAGGCCCGCTTCAGGAACTCCTCACGGCCGAGCTTGAACCGGTCCGTGCCCTCCGCGGCAAGGGCCCGGTCAATGTGGGTGTGCGTGCCGATACTCGCGTGGTCGGTGCCGGGCAGCCAGAGCGTCTCAAACCCCTGCAGCTTCTTGAACCGGATCTGCGCGTCCTGCAGGCTGTTGTTCAGCGCGTGCCCGACGTGCAGCGAGCCGGTGATGTTCGGCGGCGGAATGACGATGGAGAACTTCGGCTTCGGCGACTCCGCGTCCGCGGTGAAGAACCCGGACTTCTCCCAGAACTCGTACCACTTCCCCTCGACCGGCTTCGGGTCGTACCGGGAAGGAAAATCGCTTGTGTTCGCTTCTGGCATGAGTGGGTATTATAGAGGCGAACGTGCCCCTGTCAAAACCGAGAGCCGATGGTTCGGTCTCGCTTCGTCAATTGCCGGGGACGAGGCGGCTCGGACTACGGAAGGAAAGGTCCCGGTGTCGACTTCAACAACCGCACCCACGCCTGGTGGGTGGGGGCGGCGGGTTGATGATCAGCCGCAATAGCACGGACTCGCCGCGCTGTCCCTTGCGGCCCAGAACTGTGGCTCTCACGACGCACGGACTGGGGAAGGTCCTACCCGCGCGAACGACTGCGGAGTCAGAGGCCCACGTCCCGATAAAGGTACCCCGCACGCGGGGAAAGGAACCGATCACGTGCCAGACTTGGCTGGCGGAATCGCTCCCGAGTGAATACTCCAGCACGCAGAGTTCAGCATCGGGGACGTCAGATGCGACCACTAGCGACGCGTTGCCGGTGACCGATCGTCCGTCGCGAGGGAAAGTGAAACTGGTATGCATTTCGGCTCTGTTTGCGCCCGGCCTGTACACAAACATTCCTGCTTGGCTCTGGGTACGCATGGTGTCAACTGCCCCGGCCGTGTCCAAGACCCCCACACGCCAGGCATAGGTTCTTCCCGGCACGAGCCCGCTGGCACCGGCAGGTACCCGGCAGGCTGCTACGGACACGCCACGATCCTCGAAGACAGGCCGGTTGCGCGCAAGAGCCGCTTGCCCGGCCTGACCCTGCCCCACTTCCACGACGCGCAGCGCATAGTCGTAGGCGACAACGGGGCCGGATACCACTGGCGGCGTCCACACGAAAACGGGTTGAGTGTCGGTGACAACAGCACCGTTGGGCGGCCAGACGAGCCCTACCGGCTTTGTGGCGCGAACCCTGAGGAAGAAAGCGGCCTGCGGCATCCTGGGATCGAGGGTAATGATGTAAGTGTAGTTGCCATAAGGAAGTACGCGACCCGGTCGAGTGAAGGCCTCGTATCCCTTCTTACACGACACCTCGGTCAACTTGATGTCGGATGCCGTGAGTTTACTGTCGCCCGGGGCAAGTACCAGCGGTTGGGTCTTGGCGGAGAACACGGAGCCGACCGCGACATCGCGTGCCTCAACCTCGAAGGAAACCGAGACGGTCTTGGGGTCTGGGTTGTGCACCGTAATGTCCCAGAGGTACTTGAAGTTCTCCTGACCCGGCCGCGGGGCAACGGCATCAAAAGTGACGGGGGCGCCGAGGAGACACCCGGTTGCCGCGAGCAAGAGGAGTGCTGCGGCAATAGCAGCACAACGTGCAACTCCTGCTCTTGTCCTTGAAACCGACCGCACGTGGCTGACCGAATCCGTCAAGGACGAATCGGACACGAAACCCATGATGAACATCCTGATGAGGCTGCCTCCTTTGTTTGGAACACCGCCGGCACGAACATGCCGGGCTTCAGACATAACCGGCCGATGTCCGGTCTTGCCGTGCGCGTCGGAACCGCACATCGCTAATGATTAGTGATAGCACGAATGTCATTCCTTGTCAAGCAGGGCTTGCTTGACTGGCGACTGCTCGACATCTATCATCTCTGCATGATGCGGAACCATTTGAAGACTGGATTGTTGTCGACCCGTTCGCTCGGCGGGAGCGGTGCCTGCTTGCTGACCTCCGTCCTTCTGACATTGGTGGCAGCCGGAGCCGCTGCCGCCGCCCCCTCCGACCTGCTGAAGACTACCGACTGGCTTACCGCCAACCTGAATCGTCCTGACGTCAGAATCGTTGACCTGCGCTACGGAATCGAGTACTACTGGCAGGCGCACGTGCCGGGCGCGGTCCACCTCTACCCCGACGCGCTGACGTGGCCTGAGAATGGCGTGCCGTCGAAGCCGATACCGCCGGAGATGTTCGCGGCGTTACTCGGCCGTATGGGCATCACGGACACCACGACCGTGGTGGCGTATTCCGAGGTAGTCGACTCGCTGTCGCCCTACCTGACCTGGATGCTCGACTACGTGGGCCACAACCGGCAGGCGCTGCTCGTGGGCGAGTTGGACCGGTGGCGGGCACAGGGATGTTCTCTCACCCAGGACTTCCCGAGAATCCAGACGGCGGTCTACAAGTTGCCGGCAAAACTGAACGAGGGTATCAGGGTGAGGCTGGCCGACGTGAAGGCCGCGCTCGGAGACAAGAAGACGGTCATTCTTGACGTGCGGTCGCCAGCCATGTTCAGCGGAGACG
>CAYOCZ010000169.1:0-7121 GCA_964402475.1 uncultured bacterium
CCCGCCCCCCCCGAACCGCGGGCTCGCGACATTCGCCATTTCTCGTCGTGCTCTCGTCGCCTTCCGGCGCGGGCAAGACCTCAATCTGCCGCGAGGTGGAGCATCGCGACCGCAACATTGCCTATTCGGTTTCAGCCACTACCAGGCCGAAGCGGAAGGGCGAAGTCCACGGCCGGAGCTACTTCTTCTACTCGGAAAAGCAGTTCCAGCAGCTCGACGCAAGCCGCGGCCTGCTCGAGAGTGCCGGCGTCTATGACCACCGGTACGGCACTCCGAAGGCGCCGGTCCTGCGCAACTTCCGGAATGGACGCGACGTGATTGCCGACCTCGACATCCAGGGGATGCGCTCGTGCCGGAAGGCGCTGCCCGGTACGGTCAGCGTCTTCATTGCCGCGCCCGACTCGGCCGAGCTTGCCCGCCGTCTCCGCGGCCGCGGCACCGACTCGGCCGAGGCAGTGCACAGACGTGAGGCCGACCGGGAACAGGAGCTCGCAGCTGTCCCCGAGTTCGATTATCTGGTGGTCAACGACCGGCTGAAGCAGGCGGTCGACGACGTGATGGCGATTATCCGGGCTGAAAGGCTGCGGACCTCGCGAATGAGTCCGACCGCACTTGCCCGAAACCCGAAGCAGAAAACCGGAGGCAGGAGGCCACGGACATGAAAATAGTCTCACCCGAAGCATTGAAGAAAGTCTACCCGAACAAGTACCTGGCAGTAAACATCGCCTCGCTCGAAGCCCGACGCATCATCGAGGGGATGCACAAGGACGAAATCCAACTGCCGGTCAGCCCCTATGAATACGCGCTCGGCCTGACACTCAGGGGCGAGGTCAAGTGGGCGAAGATGACCGAAGCGGACATCGAAGCGCTGGCCCGCGAAGGCTTCGAGGAGCCGCCCATCAGCCGGATGCCATTCGTTCCGCGGCCGATGCTCTAATCTCCGGCCCGCGTTCCAGCAATGGACCTGCGAGCCGGCCGCGCCGACCGGTCGCGCGGCAAATCTCCAGCCCGTTCCTACGGCCCGAAATCCTGCCGGGTCCTGCTCGGCGTCACCGGTGGCATCGCCGCGTACAAGGCGTTGGAGCTGGCCCGGCTGTTCCGCAAGACCGGCTGGGATGTACAAACAGTAATGACCGTATCGGCCCGCAAGTTCGTCGGCCCCGAATCGTTCCGCGCCCTCACCGGCCACCCGGTCGCCATCGAGCTATTCCCGAAGGCCCGCCCTGAAGACACCGGGCGCCGGGCCGCCAACGTTGAGCATGTTGACCTCGCGACCTCCGCCGACCTCGTGGTCGTGGCTCCGGCAACGGCCAACATCATCGGCAAACTCGCGTCCGGAATCGCCGACGACCTACTCTCAACCCTGTTGCTTGCGGTTCCGAAAGAAACGGTGCAGGACGGGAGGGCCCTGTTCGCGCCCGCGATGAACACGAACATGTGGCAGAACCCGGCGGTCATGACCAATGTCCGGCAGTTGGCCGCAGCCGGATACCGATTCATCGCTCCGGGCGAGGGCGAACTTGCCTGTGGTACGTCCGGACCGGGCCGGATGGCTGATCCTCAGGTCATCTTCGAGCGCTGCCGGGCCGCGCTTGCCGCCCGCCCCTCCCCAATCGGCAATGCCCCGCAGTTCGCCGGCACCCGCGTCGTTGTCACGGCCGGCCGCACCGAAGAGCCGCTCGACCCGGTGCGGGTGATAACCAATCGCTCGTCGGGCCGGATGGGTGTCGAAATCGCCCGCGCTTTCATCGACGCCGGTGCCCAGGTGCGCCTCATCGCCGGTGAGCTGTCCGTGCCTTTGCCGCCGGGCGTTACGGTCACGCAGGCAACGACTGCTGAGAAGATGCTCCGTGCGGTTCTTGCCGCGCTGCCGAGAACTGACGTGCTCGTGATGTGCGCCGCGGTCGCGGACTATCGCCCGGCCCGCGCCGCGAACGGCAAACGCCACGAACCGTCGATTACGGTCCGGCTCGAACGCACGCCGGATGTCCTGAAAGAGGTGAGTCGGCGCCACCACCACGCGGTCGTGGTCGGCTTCTCGCTCGACGACTCCGGTGCCCGGGCCAGGACCAAGCTCGTCGAGAAGCACCTCGACCTCATTGTCGCCAACCCGTTTACCACTCCCGGCTCCGGCACCATCAAGGCACGGCTCGTCCCCCGCGCCGGTAAGCCGCGCAGCCTGAAGCCGCTGTCCAAACCCGATTTCGCCCGGCTGCTCGTGGCCGAGGTCGCGAACTTGCTCCGTGGGAGGACAAACAAATGAGCCCCGAACCCGCCCCTGAATCATCGCTCCGCAAGCCGCCGCAGGCGCTCGAGGCCGAGGCTGCGGTTCTCGGGGCGATGCTGCTTGACCCCGAGACCGTAACCACGGTCATGCAGTATCTCCGGCCCGGCGATTTCTATCTCCAGTCCCACCGCCGAGTCTACGAGGCAATCCTCGCGCTTTTCGACCGGAGTTCACCCACCGACGTCGTCACCGTGTCCGGCGAGCTGAAGCGGATGAAGGAACTCGACGCGGTCGGCGGACAGCCCTTCCTGTCCAACCTGCTCGAGGGCGTCCTGACCACCGCCAACTGCGAGGAACACGCCAGGCTCGTGCTCGAGAAGTCAATCCAGCGCCAGCTCATCACCACCGCGACCGAAATCGTCCAGGCCAGTTACGACGAGTCACGCCGCGCCGACGAACTGGTCGAGGAGGCCGAGCAGAAGATATTCGAGATTCAGCAGGCCGGCTCCCGCAAGGAGTTCGCGGAACTCAAGAAGCTGCTCAACATCGAGATGGAGCGGGTCGAGAAGGCGATCGGCGAGAAGAAGATGATAACCGGCATCGAGACCGGCTTCTCCGAGCTCGACGAGCGCACCAGCGGCCTGCAGCCCGGCGAACTCATCATCATCGCCGGTCGTCCGGGTATGGGCAAGACCGCGCTGGCACTGAACATCGCCTCCCGCGCCAACGCGCGGCAGCCGGTCCCGGTGGCGATATTCAGCCTCGAGATGTCGGCCGAGGCGCTGACCCAGCGGATGATGTGCTCGGAAGCCGGCCTCAACATGCACGCCCTGCGCCGGGGCATGCTGACCCCGCGCCAGCGCACCCGCCTGGCCGCATCGCTCGGCCATCTCAACGACGCTAAGATCTACATCGATGACTCGTCCGGCCTGACGGCGCTCGACATGCGCGCGCGCGCACGCCGCCTCCGGTCCAAGCAGCCGCTCGGCATGGTTATCGTCGACTACCTGCAGCTGATGGAAGCCCACGGTTCGAGACGCCGCGACGCCAACCGGCAGCAGGAAATATCGGACATCACCCGCGCGCTCAAGGCCATGGCCAAGGAACTGAACGTACCGGTCGTAGTCCTCTCTCAGCTTTCCCGCTCACCCGAGCGACGCGAGAACCGGAGGCCCGTGCTGGCGGACTTGCGCGAGTCCGGTGCGATTGAGCAGGACGCGGATGTGGTCCTCTTCATCTACCGCGAGGCCGCGTACAAGAGTGCCGCGGAACTCGACCCGAACACCGAGCGCGACACCGAGCTGATTATCGCCAAGCAGCGCAACGGCCCGACTGACACGCTCAAGCTCGTCTTCCTCGCCGACTGCATGCGCTTTGAGAATCGCATGGGCCACGAACTGCCGGAGCCGCCACATCCCTCGGAAGACGAAGAGATCGAGGACGCACTGCCCGAATGAAGACAGCCGTTCTTCGTCCTTCGTCCTTCGTCCTTCGTCCCTTGCACCTCTGCCCCATTCTGCCTTCTGACTTCTGCATTCTGACTTCTGCATTCGCCTGCTCGTGAAGACATCCACCTTCGTCTGCCAGAACTGCGGGTTCGAGACCCCGCGTTGGCTCGGACGCTGCTCAGCCTGCGGCCAGTGGAACACGCTGGTCGAGGAACAGCGGGTCACGAAGCGCGGCAAGGTCAACGAGCGCGTCCGGGTCGCTACGACCGGCGCCCGCCCGGTCAAGCTCAGCCAGGTTGAATCGAAGTCGGCAAAACGCAGCTCGACCGGCATCGGCGAGCTCGACCGCGTGCTCGGCGGCGGGCTGGTCCCTGGTTCGCTTCTGCTCATCGGTGGCGAGCCCGGCATCGGCAAGTCAACGCTCACCCTGCAGGTCTGTAACGAACTCGCCAAGACCGGCACCAAGGTTCTCTACGTCACCGGCGAGGAGTCGGCCGAGCAGATGCGGCTCCGCGCCGAGCGGCTGTCTGCGCGTGCTGACAGCATCTACATCCTCTGCGCGATTGACCTCGACGAAGTCCTGGCCGCGGCGGTGGAAATCTCTCCCGGCCTGCTCGTGGTGGACTCCATCCAGACGATGTTCCGTTCCAGCCTCATGAGCGCCCCGGGCAGCGTCGGCCAGGTCCGCGAGTGCACCGCCGAGCTGCTCCGGCTCGCCAAGTCGCGAACGGTAACCACTTTCATTGTCGGCCACGTCACCAAATCCGGCGCCGTCGCCGGCCCCCGCACTCTCGAACACATGGTAGACACCGTCCTCTACTTTGAAGGCGAAGGGTTCCAGCAGTACCGCATCGTCCGCGCCGCCAAGAACCGGTACGGCTCGACCAACGAAATCGGCGTCTTCGAAATGACCGAATCCGGTCTGGCCGAAGTCGCCAATCCCTCCGAGTTCTTTCTCTCCGGCCGCCGCCCGGACGTCTCCGGGTCAGCGGTCGTTTGTACCATCGAAGGCACCCGGCCCCTGCTCGTCGAAATCCAAGCACTCGCTGCGGCCACGCCCTATGCCCTGCCGCAGCGCGTCGCCACCGGTTTCGACGCGAGGCGCCTCAGCATGCTCCTTTGCGTGCTCGAGCGCCGGGCCGGCATCAACGCCGCCGGACAGGACATCTTCGTGAATATTGCCGGCGGCCTGAAGATACAGGAACCTGCCGCGGACCTCGCGGTCGTCGCGGCCCTGGCGTCTTCGATTCGCAACCAGCCGTTGCCCCCTGACGCGGTATTCATCGGCGAGGTCGGATTGGGCGGCGAGGTCCGCTCCGTCGCCCGCACCGAATCGCGCATCGCGGAAGCGGCACGGCTCGGATTCACCAATGTAGTCGTGCCCCGGCGCGGCGTCACCAAGAAGACGCGAACTGCCGGGGCAGAACTGAAGCCAGTTGATACGGTCCGCGAGGCGCTTGATGCGATCATCGCATCCTGAGACGCCTGCGCCGGACCGCCGGCGAATGACGGCAAGAACAGCAGCACGGCCCCGGACATCGGGAAGGAATCACGTGGGGAAATGCTCCGTGGCCGCTCTATGCTGTGTCGGTCGTCCTTCTGCCGGCCAAACCAGTAGTTCCCGGTCCCCGGGTACCTGCCCGGGGCGGAGGAGTAATGCTATTCGGCAACAAGAAAACGTACGTCATCGACTATGAAACACTGACCGACCCCCGCATTGCTGAGTTCGTCGCGTTCGGCTTGATGCGGGGCAAGCTGCTGCTGCCTGAACCGGAGCGCCCATCAGACAAAGGCGGAAACGACCACGCCAAGCGACGTGCCTGGGAGACAATCGAACGTCTGAAGGCAGTGCCGGGCGTGACGGTCAAGCTCGACAAAACCCTGCTCAAGAAAGACGCCCTACTCGCCGCCATGCGCAAGCACAAGGCCACGCTGGTCACCGCCGACCCGGAGCTGAAGGCGGCAGCCGGTGCCGAGAACGCGGTCACGACGACCGAGATCTACAACCTGTTCCGGCCGACCTACCTTCCCGGTACCGAAATCAAGGTCAGAATCGCCAAGAAGGGCAAGGAGGCTGACGAAGGAATCGGCTACCTGGAAGGCGGCATCAAGGTTGTTGTTACGGGCGGGGCCAACGCGGTCGGCACGGAAATCGAGGTCGTCATTCAGGGCGGACTCGACACCGACGTCGGCCGGGTCGTTTTCGCCAAACCCCGCTTCGCCGAGGTCAAATAGGACCTAACGACTCTGAGGCCGGATGCCCGCCCGGGTATCCGGCCTCTCGCTTCGAAGTCGTTGACCGAACTCCGACGACGACCTAGAATGGTGGCGATGAAGCTGACACTCGTCGCCTGCCTGGTGCTGGCAGTTCTTGCCTGCACCGACCCGTTCTCGTTCGAGCCGGGTGACCCGACCAAACCCGACCCGCCGGCTCCTCCGCAACTCGTCGTGCCGGGTGATAGCTGGTCCAGCGACAGCTACGCCTACCCACAAGAAGTCGCGTTCAGTTGGCAGCAGACTCCCGGCGCCGGCTTCTACCAGTTCGAGGCCTACAACGATTGGGTGATTGACCCGCAGCACCTTCAGTACTCGAACCAGCGCGTGACAACGCCCGGCCTCGCCGTCAGCTTCAGCCGCTACGGCAAGTACTACTGGCGTGTCCGCGCGGCCAGCAGGAACTGGAACAACTACACCGATTGGTCTTCGCCCTTCCGGTTCTCGCTGCCGAATCCAGCGAAGTAGACCAGCGGTCAGGGCCCGCTGGTCTCAAGTACAAAGTGAAAAGGACAAAGGACTGGGCAAGAAACAAAGCAGGCAACCCGACCCGACTTCGTCATTCTCCGTTTTCCTCATTGCTTTGCCCTTTGGACTTCGTCCTTAGCACTTTTCCTCAGATCGGGTATCCGTACACCAGCACCGCGCCAATGCGCGGATGCGGCTTCAAACCCAGGGATTTCAGTACCGCCGCCATCTCGGTGCTCGCCGCCATGCCGCTGATGTTCTGCGCACGGCATTCGTGCGCCACCCGGAAGATGAAGGAACGGAAGGCCGCCAGGGCTTTGCCGGTGCCGGCGATGAACGAGATGTCGAGGTCGTTGCCGCGATACCGGTGTGGCCTGAGGACCAACAGCCCGGCCAGCCCGCCTGCCGCACGATACCCGAAGACGTGGCCACGGCGCACCAGTTCCGCCATGTACCGACGGTCGAGGTTCCGGAACAACCACGTTGACTGAAGCAGGCCCCGACTTGCGGCCAGTTCCACGTTGTGCCGGAGGTAGTCGAAAGTCTCGGCCGTACATGGCTCTACCAGTCGCGGCCCCGGCCGCGGCTTCCTGGGCGCACCGACGAAGAACCGGTACTGCACGTGCGGCTTGAATCCCATCACCTGCAGGATGATATGAATCGACTCGTGGTTCACATCAGCGGTCGCGAGCCGCAGCGAGATG
>CAYOCZ010000170.1:0-1289 GCA_964402475.1 uncultured bacterium
CCAACAGCGCGATAACCGCGCCCGCGCCCGATATGCGCAACCCGCAAGGCGCGACCAGCCCCAAGCAGGGCTGACGGCCAGATCCACGATTGAGAGACTCAGGGCCTCCACGCGAGGCCCTTTTCTTTGCCCGCCCCAAACAACTGTAAAAAAACGCGACACTTTTCATTGACAACCAGCCTTAACCGTAGCACAACCTGTGGGGTAAGGGACCGCCGTACCCACAACATTCGAGAGGTTTGCTATGGAACAACCGCCGTCCGCGCCAGTCGGCGACTTATCCGTCCGAGGTCAGGGGCTCATGCAGGTCAAGAGCCCGGACCAACTACAGGCCGAGCAGATAGCACGGCAGCGCGAGCAGGCGGCGCTTGAGGCTGCGACCGACTCCGAATCCGCCGCATCCGCCCTCGCCGTCTGGGCAGAGGCCCGATTCCAAGAGAACAAGCTCGCCCGCGACACCACGGGTGTCACGGAGGAACTGCTGGACGGATACCGGCGCCGCCTTGGCGTCTACCCGCCCGACAAGCTGGCAGAGTTCGAGAAGCGGTCAATCCCGGCCATCTGGTCCCCCAAGACGGAGACCAAGTGCATCCATGTTGAGGCGTGGCAGGGCGACATCGACCGGGCGGTAGGGGACCAGGGTTTCCTCGTCTCCCCGACGCCCGTGCCCGAACTGGACAAGAATCAGAAGCAACTCGCCGCCAACCGGGCAGCCGAACAGATAGACCCGATGATCGACGCCCAACAGTTGACCACTCCCGAGCAGATCAGGTCGGTTATGGCCGAACTGAGCGCCCAGTTTGAACAGGACATGAAGGCCGAGATCGAGTCAGCCGCCAAGGAGAAGGCGGACGCCATGCGCCAGGCCATTCTTGACGACCTCATGGAGATCAACTTCCCCGACGTGCGCAAGCAGTACCGGAGCTACAACGCGACCTTCGGCACGGGGATCTACAAAGGCCCCTACGTCAAACTGACGATGCGCCAGAAGTGGAACGGCAACAAGCCCATTATGACCGAGGAGGCCATGTTGACCGCCTCCACGCCGAACCCGCTTGACTGCTACCCCTCGCCGAACGCCATGACCCCTAACGGCGGGCCGCACGTTGAGACCATGAACATGACGCGCGACGACCTCGTTAAACTGCGCGACGGCGGGAGCCCGTTCGCACGGAAAGACGCCATAGATGAACTGCTTACCACGAACGAGGGCGGCTGGCAGGAACCAGACGACTCGACCGACGCCACCCGGCGCGACCTTGAGCGCAAAGACCCGGAGTACCGCAACA
>CAYOCZ010000170.1:1389-4831 GCA_964402475.1 uncultured bacterium
GATGATCTACGACCCGCGCGAGTCTATCAAGGGCGACTGCAAGGTGACGGTGCGGGCGACCATCGGGCTGCTCCAGGCCGAGCTCAACCAGGCGAAGATCGACGACTTTATGACCAAGCTGGCGAGCCCGGCCATCATGGAGATGTGGGGGCCGAAGCCGCTGGACGCCGCCATGCGCGAGTATGCAAGGCTGTCCGTCGTGGATACGGCCAAGATTCTGCCCCCCGAGGAAGAGGTCAAACGGCGCATCGAGGAACGGCAGAAGGGCCAACAGGAGTCCGAAGCGGCAGAGGCGAAGGCCAAGCAGGCCGAGGCGGAGGCGAAGGCGGCCGCCGAACAGGCCAAACTCGAAGTTGCCAAGATCGAGGCCGAGACGGCGCAGATTGAGGCCAAGGTGAAGATGGCCGAGCTTGAAATGAGGATGCGGGCGACCGAGCGGGCGGCGGTGCCTCCGGTCGAAATGCCCATGATCGCGCAATGAACGAGCGATTACCAGGGCTGGACTTCTGGTACGGCCTGGCCGTTGCCATTCCGCTGGCAATCCTGCTGTGGGCTGGGATCATCGCGATAGTGGTAGTGGTGGCAGTGCGGTAGGGCGGAAAAACTGTCAAAAAACGTTACGTAAAAAAACGCGACAGTTGTTGACTGGGTACACAACCGGTGGTAGGTGTTGGGTTCATAAGGCACAAGAAGGCAGAAAAACGGTAACAGGAGAACGATCATGGCATTTTACGAGGTACTGACGGTTGGCATTGTGCAGTTTACCCCGATGACCGTGGCCCAGGTTGAGGCCATCCAGAACCCGAAGAACGGGATGGTGTGCCTCGTGACGAACGACACGATCAGCCAGGTGTGCCTCGTCACCTACGACGAGACCAACAGCGAGTGGCGCGTGGACGAGACCGGCGCGACGATGGCTGACTAGATTAGTGGCGGGCTGGGGTGGTTGGTTCCCCGCTTGGGCTCATACCCCGAGTGACGCCGGATCGTCACCTGTGCCCGCAACCTTTGTGGAGTGGCAGAGATGCTCGAAGAACTGACCGATGATCGAGGGCGGGAGTTCAGGGAACGTGTACGGGACGCGGCGAGAAGGGACCCGCTCTTCTCCGAGTTCCTGCGCTACCTGCGGGCGAATCGAGACAAGCTGGATGTAGAGAATCGACAGCGCGGGCACGAGAATAGCGAGACCTACGTGGAGGCGCTAACAGACATTCTGGAATTTGCGGGCGCGGATGCGGCATCCCCGGCATTCGTCCCGTTCGAGACAATCGGGGGATAACGCCGCGCGAACCGCCGAAAGGCCGCGAACCCG
Organism: uncultured bacterium; assembly: GCA_964402475.1. Taxonomy (GTDB): domain Bacteria; phylum Hydrothermota; class Tepidihabitantia; order Tepidihabitantales; family Tepidihabitantaceae; genus UBA2258. The sequence goes on from CAYOCZ010000170.1 coordinate 2,702, forward strand.
GCAAGCAGGAGATAGAACCGTGAGTGACGATGCGACACTCGACGCAGCAATGGCAGCGGTAGACGAGCAGGAGAAGCAGCTCCGCGAAGCCGCGCAAGCGGCCGATGCCGAGCCCGCGCCTGCTGGTGATGCCAAGCCAACGGATAAAGGCGAAGTGGATACGCAGACCGCCTCCCCAGGGACAGGCGATGCAGCGGCCGTTGAACCGGAAGCCGAGGTCACGAAACTTCGGGCACAGCTCGAAGACCTGACCAAGAAACTCCGCGACAGCGATGGGCAGCGCGGCCAGCGAATGGCTGAGTTGCAGCGGGAACGGGACAGGCTCCAGGCCGAGAAGGACGCCCTCTTTGAGGTAGTCAAGACACGGCCGACCGCCGAGCCCGAGAAGTCGAAGCCGCCGAAGGTGCTGGTTACGGTGGACGACATTAAGGCCGCGTACACTGAGGCTGGGCTTGATCCCGAGCAGTTCGACGAGCCGACGCTGAAGGCCCTGACGGCCAGCGCCAACCTCGCCGCACTCCGGGCGCAGCCAGCGGCCCCGGCGCAGTCTGCCGCGCAACCGGGGGACAGCAACCCCGTGGCCGAGCTGAATCAGCGGATCTTCAGCATGGAGGTCGAACGGCTCGCGCCGGGCGCCACCTCCGCGATGGACGATCCTCGGTTTAAGGCGATGGGCGGAATGCGGATCAATCCTGACGACCCGTACTCGGAGACGTGGGAAGATCGGTACAACCGAACCGGGAAGCCCGACGTTATCGCCGCCTGCGTCAAGGAGTTTCAGAAGTCGCTCAACCCTGGCGGTTCGGGAGCGAACGCCGCGGACGCCGCGAGTGCGGCAGGATCGGGATCGGCTCCTACTGGACTGGCCGCGATGGCTGGACCGGCAGGAACGTCAACGACGGTGAAGCCCGATGGGGTGAAACAGACGCTGCGAAGGGCCGATTACAACCGGCTTTTAGAGCGTGTCACCGAGCTCGATCACGTTCAGACGACGGACGAGAAGAAGCAACTGAAGGCATACGAAGCCGCACTGCTCGATGGCCGGCTGAAGTAGACCGGCTGGGCGGCGGCACAACAGTCAAGAGACGAGGAGTTACACCATGAGTGTCGCTGCCGCTGAAAACACACCGCAATGGGCCGATCACGGGGCCATTTGCCAACTGTTCGAAACCAAGTTCAACGTGGACACGCGCACGATGGAGCGCCTTGCCCAGGTCACGACCGGGAAGTTCTACACGAAACTCCTGAACGTCGGCGACCAGGTAACGGTGTCGGAACTGCCGGACTTCTCCGGTGCGATCTCCGACTACAAGAAGAACACGACAGGCCGCGCCACCACGTTCGTTGCCCCCGGCAAGACCGTGATGACCGTCGCCCGTGCGAAGGACTTCAAGATTGGGATTGATGCGGTGGATCTCAAGCAGACCCACCTCATGCTCAAGCCCGCGTACATCGAGAAGTTGCAGTACGAGGTTCGCAAGCAGGTCGAGACGGCGTTCTGGGCCGATGTAGTGACCCGCGCCGATGCCGCCAACATGGGGCTCGCGGCTGGCAAGATATCGAAGAACATCGACTGCGGTACGGCTGCCGATCCGGTTGCGCTGACCAAGATCAACGTGGTCGACGTCTACAACGCGGCCTACCAGGCACTCGAAGAGAACGACTTCGCAGAGGGCTACGGCCAACTGTGGATGGTCGGTCCCTCGTACCTGCGCTACGCCCTGATGGGCAGCGACCTCAAGAACGCCGGGCTGACTGGCGATCCGAAGTCGATTCAGCGGACCAACCAGATCGGCATGATCAACGGGTTCAAGACCATGACGAGCAACCTGCTTCCGGCCGGTTACCTCGTGGCGGGGAACATGGAGGCCATCTCCTACATCTCCCAGCTCAACCGCGTGTCGATCATTGAGGCCAAGAACAACATCGACGGCCACTACGATGTGCTCAAGGGCCTGTACGTGTACGACTGGAAGGTGCGCTGCCCGAAGGGGCTGGTGGTCTTCAGCGTGTCCGACTCGACCAAGAGCTAACCGAAGTGACGACGACAGAAAACAGAGTGACTGGCGGGGCCCGGAAGGTCCGGTCCTCGCCGCCTCTCAGTAACACCCAAATGGGGAGAATGGCAAT
>CAYOCZ010000170.1:4931-7009 GCA_964402475.1 uncultured bacterium
GCGGGGGCTGGACGATCCCGGCTCCCGCTCAACCCAAAGAAGGAGGCAGTCATGGACGAGCCCTACAAACCGGTCAAGGGCAAGTGGATGAGGAACATGGAGACGGGGACCGTCAACCCGTTCATCCCCGGCACGTACTGGGACATCGCCAACGTTGGCGTGTTCAAGGCGTGCGACGCGGATGGCAAGATTCTGAACATTCAGCCGCTTCCGCCAGAGCCCGAGGTTCCGGCAGACATTGCGAATCACCCGATGTTCAAGCAGGCGCAGGCCGTTCACTCGGAGCAGATGAGCGAGGTCGAGAACCAGCGCGGCCGCATCGAGGTACTGAACAGCGAGCTGCACGTTGCGTTTTCGGCGGCCAAGGCTGAGATTGCCGCGCTCAAGCAGGAGTTGAGCGAGCTGCTGAAGAAGGTGAACGTGAAGCCCGAGACCGAGCCCGAAGCCGACGAGCCCACCGGTGTCGAGCCCGTGGAGCCCGCCAAGGCCAAGACCAAGAAGGGATAGCAGATGGACACGTACTCTGACCTGTTGCCGAGCATTACGCCATGGGTCAAAGGCGTGTCACCGGATGTGATCGCCGATACAGTCCGCAACCTGTGTCGGCGATTCTGCAAGGATACCGGGGCCTACGTGGGCGAACTGGACGCCGACGACATCGTGGCCGACCAGGAAGACTACGCGTTGAGCCTGCCAGACGATACCAGCCTCTTGCGCGTCGAGTGGGTAAAGGTCGATGATTGCGAAATTGACCCCAACGGCTACGAGATCCAAAGCGGAAGCACGCTGCACTTCCTGACCGGGTACGTCCCCGGCACCGCCGTCACCGATGGACTGACGGTCAAGGCTCGCCTGTTGCCATGCCGAAACACCGACGACGTGCTACCCGACTGGTTCCTGACCGACTGGCAGGACGGCCTCATTGCCGGGGTCCGGGCAGAGCTTCACGGCATGGCGCATCTTCCCTGCTACGACCCTATCCAGTACGCGAAGTATCAGGCCATCTACGAGTCCGAGAGCGCTCGCGCGAAGCTGGAGGGGACGCTCAAGAAGCGCCGTATGTCACTCACAATGCACTCAGACTCATGGTTATGAAGGAGACCGCCAATGAGGTTGCGACTTGCCATGCTGGCGGCCCTGCTGGCCGTAGAGGCCCACGCTGTAAACGTCACGAATGTTCTGTTCTACAACCAGAACGGTCCGCAATGCACGCTGGCCGTTGACCAGTGGTCTACGCCTACCGTACGGTTCTACCTCTACAGCGACGCGGGAAGCGCCTACACGGGCAACGCCGGGACCAACTACACATGGACGCTGCACTGGACGCCAGAGCGGCAACCGGCTTCGATAGCGGCCACCTACCAGCTCGCGGGCGCGTACTACACCAACGGGTACGTTGACTTCGCGGCGACATCGAACTACTTCTTCCGGTCATGTACGCGGGGCTGGGGTGCCGTCACGCGGTACATTGATCTGAACGACCGCGACCAGTGGGGCGTGTTCGACGTGAACATTGACCCGGCGCCGAGCCTGAGCAGTTCCGCGGCCATCGCCGCACTCGGGATTATGGACTGGGCTACGATCAGCAACGTCAACGTGACCGCATCCAAGTTTGTGCTCACGAACGATACGCGCTCAATCGACCTTGGCGGTGCCGGCTACTTGCGGGTGCCCGTGACCCCGGTGGAAACCAACGATGCCGCGAGCAAGCAGTACGTGGACATGAACATTCTGGCGGGCGGCGTATCCGTTTCGGTTCTGGCTGCAACATCCGCGCTGGACAGGATCTATACTGATGGTGTTGGACTTTCCGTGTCCAACGCTCTGAACACGAAGGTATCTGGATGCCTGACCAACGCCGGGACGTACACGGGCGGGGCGGCGTTTACGGCCACCAAGAGCGGGCGCGTGCTCGACTTCACGTGGGGGACGAACCTCAGCCTTTTCGCGGACGATGTTGGGTACTCGACCGACGCAGAACGCAACGCGGCCAGTAATGGGGTTCTGTCTGTTGTCGGCGCGGCCGGGTACCTTACCAGCGAGTCCGACACGCTGCAATCCGTGGTGACTCGTGGCGG
>CAYOCZ010000171.1:0-6987 GCA_964402475.1 uncultured bacterium
GGTGAGGGGCGCCGGCGTACATGTTTTCACGGTTGGTTCGGATGCCCACCGTCCTGCTGATTTGGGCAAAGGTCTCGAGAGTGCAGTTCAGGCGCTCAAGGGCATCGGCGTCGAGCCGGCCCGGTTCCGGAAGCGCAAGCTCCTGTCCGTTGTCTGATCCGTATCCCGCGGCCTAGCCGGCCAATCTACAATCGACAATCTGCAATCTGAAATGCCTCGTAGGGCGGGCGGAATCGGCCAAGATGTCCCGAAGCTTCCCGGAATAGGGTGCTGTCTCTAGTTCCCTTGGGGCTTCACCTTCGGGATGACGAATTGACCCTTCTCGCGCCGTATTACCTCGCTCTGCTCACCAGGTGCTTTCAGGTTATAGTAGACTATCGTGTAGTCGTTGACTCCAAGGTTCAGGCCAAACTCATGCTGCACCCCGGAGAGGTGGTGGGACTCGAGCCATTCCCACCACGTGTTGATACCACCTCGCGCTGCCTCCGCGGTAGCCCTGCGCCCGAAGATGCCGACCACGATGACACTGTCGGCCTCTTCGTAGTCCGCGTACACGCATGCGGCTGGTTTGCTCAAGGCGATGTTCAGGTCCCTGTAGAAGTTGAGGTCGGCTAGGCATCGTGCCGCCACCAAGTAGCCGACCTTGACACTCGCCGTCTTGTTCAGAGCGCCGTTGCCGTTTGCCGTACCCATGCAGGCGGTGACTAGACATACTAGCGCGAGCGTGAGTCCATTGCGCATGTTCACTCCTTCTGATTGCGTCATACCTTGCCGAACTTCCCAAGGTGCCTGCGGCACCCAGGTCTTCAGCCACACAGCCCGGATTATAGGTTTGCGGGCCGGGATGTCAAGGCGGCGGGACGCGCCGGAGGCGTGGCTAATCTACAATCTGGAATGGGTTGGCTGTCTGGAATCAGGAGTCCGCTACTGCGAACCAGGAACTGATAACCCGCGCCGTAGGCGCGTTGGCAGGGGAGACGCCGCCCCGCGTCCGGCGTCGCCTATCTGGTCTCTGGACCCTCTGCGATTCATTCTGCAGCTCGCTCCGATTCCGTACGGCCTTGTTTGAGGTTCAGCGCGTGCACAAGGCCCGGGTGCACTCTGTATTGCTGAGCTGCGCGGTTGAACTCGGATCTATGGTCCTCGTACTTGAACACATACCCCGATCCACCATAACCGCCGCCTCCTACTTGGTAGTGTCCGATGATCGAGAACTCATGTAGCTGTTCAAGTACATCGGTTGCAGATATCTCGTTCTTTAGTCTTGATTGCCACTGACCGTAAGCGTGCTCAAACGCTTCACCAGTAAAGACTTGGTACTGCAGCGCTTTGACCATCTCGAGGTACACCGGGTAGTCGGGAATGTGCTTGTGCACTTCGTCGACCAGTTCCTGAAGGAGCGCGTCGCTGTACGTCTGATGAGCCAGGTTGACGTCTTCGTTCGAGAACTTGCTCAAACCGGCGGTGGCCGCCAGACGCGCCTTGTGCGAATCCAGCACGCAATTGCAGAACTTGATCATGTCCCGGGGTCGCTTGAAAGTTCGGTCCAGTATGTGGGCGTACTTCCTCTGGTGGCCGCCCATCTCAGTCGTTTCGTCGAACACCTGTTCCCAGGCGCCATCGCGTGGTATCTCTAGGAGCTGCGCGAAACGCCGTTCCATAAGTGATTTGAGAGTGACCGCGTCGTTAGCTTGGTCCCACTCCAGTGCGAGGCTGTATGTGTCCGTCAGCTTGTGCTTGTCCTCGAACAGAAGGCTACGGTCGTAGATGTCACTCCGGAGGAACACGAGTACTTTCACGAACTTGCCGGCGTCTCTGGCCGCCACCACTAGGCTGCGTGCAGCTAGCAGCAGTCCTATGAGGCGGAGCTTGTAGTCCTGATCGTCGGGCAGGAAGCTGATGTCCAGCTGGTCAAAGCACACGTAGTACCTGTGATTGGGGTTCAGAAGGCCGACAACCATCTCCTGTACTACCCGATTTACATCCGAGTAGAGTGTCGGCAGCTTCTCCATGGCGACTTCCGCATCTACCCCGAAGCCGGCCACACTGAGCCCGAGCTTCTTCACGCCGCGCAGCTTGTGGGCCGGGTTGAAGAGTTGGGTGACCTCCGGGCTCCTGGTTCCATATGTGTCAGTGACGAAAGCTTCTATGCGCGCGAGGGCGTCTAGGTTTCGCTCCTCTGCCATGATAGACGGGTCTTCGTTCAACAGGATTCTGGAGAGTGTCATTAGAATTAGATAGCGCCAGCTGTGCAGGTACTTCTCCTGCTCGGCAACGCCAATCACCGCTTGTGCAGCATGGTGGTGCCACGGGTACTCATCGAATGTGTGGCCCATGGTGAAAACGCCCTCTCCTTGCTGACGGAGTACCTGTCTGTAGAGTGCTGTCTTTCCACTGCCCTTTCGGCCTAGTATTAAGAAGCGAGGGCCCTTGAGTGCTTCCGCAAAGGCAGGGTGTTCCTCGAAGCAACTAATCAGCAGGGGGTCGGACTCTGCTTCAATGGTCCCGAATGAGTCAATCTTGGACAGCTCTTTCATGTAACCTCCGTAAACTATTGTGAAGCATAGTAACCAAAGCCACGTTTGTCAAGGCCGGGTTGAATCCAACATCCGTCGGTAGTAGGATACGGCGAACAGAGGTCATGTCAAGGCGGCGGGGAGAGGGCTAGCGTGCTTCCAGGAACTTCCTGATGGCGGAGGCGGGGATGCAGGCGGCGAGGCTCGCGCCGTAGGGCATGCGCGCGACTTTCTGATTCGCGTCATCGATGATGCTGATGGTGTCCGCGGCCTGGGCAAAGACTATGCCCGCGAACTTGCCGGTGCTGCACAGGAAGATGGGGGAGCCGCTGTTCCCGCGGCTCGCGTCGGCGTCGACGAGGAAGCGCGATTGAGTGTAGACTCCCTGAGCGACTATGCCCAGTCGGGAAACGGGATGGTTCTCGTCCACCTCATTACCAAGCCCGAGAGGAAATCCAATCATGAGCGTGCCGGTTCCCTCGGCGATCTCAGAGTCTGCAGCGAAAGTGGTGAACCCCATCACCCTTTGAGAACCAAGGAGTTCGTCGAACGTGCCAGTCCAACGGGGCGGGGGCTCCAGTATCTTCTCGGCCTTCAGCAGTGCAAGGTCGGGCCTTTCGCTCGTGCTCACCACATGTACGGATACGACCATCTTCCCTTCCTTGGTGTTGATTCCCACGGCCAGCGGTCCCTCAGCCCGAGCGGCCTCGACAACGTGCTTGCAGGTCAGAACGACCGGGTCTTGTGGGTTCACAAGACAGCCTGTTCCAAGCTTCGCGTACTGGCCAGGTGCGACCTCCTGCTCAATGGACACTACAACAGGTCTGCATTCTGCCACCATTTTGTCAACGCCGAGGTACGTGATGTCGGGCGCTTGTTGGCTTGCAGCGGTCTGCGCAGCCTGAGCCATACTCAGACACATGGCGGCCAAGACGGTCAGACCGAACAGGCGCTCGGTTGCCATAGGGATGACTAGAGGAAGATGTCAGGCTTGTAGGCGACGATGAGGGCGTTCAGGACGAAGAAGGCGAACCACGCCCAGCCGGCGTTCCCGGCTTCGGTGCCGTGCGAGATGAGCGGCATGAACGCCGCGACAGCCAGAAACGCGGAAGCGAGGCCCCAGCGTTTGCGGGCCGGGATTGCAGAACGTGGCTGGCTACTCAATGATGCCCTTTTGTACACGGTATCGCCGCATGAACTCGGCCAACCCGTGGAGCTGGAGCTTCTCAATCGTGTAGTTGTCGCCGTCTTTGGACTTGAGCTTCATCACGTCCTCGGCGGTCGGTTCTAGGCTGACGCCCGGAATGATCGTCTGCAAGACTTCTGCGGCACGTTCAGGTGCGGTCATCATCACCACGGCTATCAACTCCAGGTCGGTTAGCTCGGCAATCCTGCCTTCGCCAATTAAGTCGATGAGGGCGGCAAGGTCTGGGCGAGGCGTGGGCTTCACGAAGAGGACTCAAGAACGAAGGCCGGGGCAAGCGGCTGCGGAGCAGGCAGCGGGATCAGCGCATCACGCCAGGCCCAGACGTTCAGGGCCAGCAGCACGGCCATGAGCAGCAGGCACCACTTCCGTCTGATGTAGTCTCGCACTATTCGCATGGTTCGCCTAGCGCGTCACTTCTGGCCGCGTATGGAGGGCTCCCGGCTCAGTTTCATCCGCAGCACCTCCAGCGGCCCGCCCGGCAGGAGTATCGGCCCTGCTAGACCCAGCACATCTCGCGCGAATCTCTCATCCAGCTCCTTCCGATTGACGTCACTATCGATCTCGTGCAGAGGCAGGAGTTGCTTCCCGCACATGGCGTCGAACAGCCGCACCGATTCGAGTAGTTGCTTGGGCTTGAGTGCGGAGACGTTTAAGACGGGCTGAGTCCGTAGCGACAATATCCCGCCGCTGCCTCTGCCGTCCTGTTGCTTGTTCGCGTGCCACCAGTGCAGCAGCAGACCCATGGTCGTGTTTGCCCACAGTGCCAGCGCTTTTTCCTGCTCGATGGATGAAAGCTGGATGGATGGCCACGCGCGTCCTCCAATGGACTTCCGTGGCGTGAACTGCATTCCGGTGGACTGGCTGTTGAACCGGAAGTCGCGGTTGAAGTGGCAATGCGACGCGGTACTCCAGACGCTGGATATCTTGTGGGCGATTGCTGCCAGTTCCTCCTGCGAGGCTCCACGACGTGGCGTTCCCTCGGAGTCCGCGTCGAATGACACTGTCCTCTCCCGCTCCGCATCGTGAGACCAAAGAACGGGATACGTCGGCACGCTGTTCGGCTTCACTGGGGAGATGTCAAACGGACCTCTCACGCCCCCGGTCGCTGTGTTGCCGTTGACGTCCGCATGGTAGGGACCAATCTTCCCAATCGCGGCAACGGTCGTCATGGGTATGGCGGTCGCATCCGACTCGTTCATGGACGGCAGCCAGACGCGTCCTTTGTTGGCCAGCTGATACGCGGTCTGGGCCAGAGCTAGGTCAGCGACGCGCGACAGTGCCCAGCCGCCGGTAGTGGGTAGGGGGGCATCCAGCATCTGTCCGACCACCTCATCGCCAAAGAGAAGGGGCGTTCCGCCGACAGGCCCGTCCTCTAGACGGCGGAGGTTCTTGGCTGCCATCAGGCTGCGGACCTGCTCCGCGATGCTTGCCCCGAGCAGCGGATATGCCGGCCGTTCGATGAGTATCACGAACGCGGCCCGTTTGCTGATAGTCTTGGACTTCTGCCCGACGACGAGGCACTCGCCCATACCAGTATCGGCCGAGAACGATATTTCGCTGCCTTCCAGCCCTGCGATCGAGACTAGTACTAGGTTGCTGTAGCCCTTGCGCAAGAGAGTACGCGACTTCTCCCAGGCTTCGCCCGACAAGAGACTGAGCGGCATGACTAGTGCCAACACGCCGCCTGGTTCTAGCTTCCTGTCGGCGAGAGCCAGAAACATCGAGGCCTCCCCGGCGTTGCCGTGAGCACATGTGCCTTTCGTGAGTCGTGCCGTCGCCTTGGACATCTGCCGTTGCTCCTCCGCGCCCGAACTGAACGCCGCGAACATCGGATTCGGAACGCCGATTTTCTTGCCCTCGTGTCCAGTCGCACGGGTGAACGGCGGATTCATGATGATGACATCGAAAGTCATTCGCGGAAGAGACCGCCAAGTTTCTTTCTCTGTTTCGCCCATGGCCTCGGTGACCCTGGAAGTGATGGATACGATCTCGAGCGTGCTTTGGGGGTCCAACAGGTCCAGCGACCCGAGTGCTATGCCCCCGTCAGGCTGCCTGCCGTAGGTGATAGTCAGTATCGAGCTGCGCTCGTACTTGACGGTGGGGTGGGCACCTGCGAGCATAGACGCGGTCAGATGCGCCGCCGCCGGCAGTACGTCGCAGCCTATCAAGGACGAGGCCATCATCTGTGGGTGCAGCGCATCGGCGTCCCCGCCGGCTAGCTCATGTAGTTGGGCCACTCGCTGGTACGCGGTTGTAAGCAGCGTGCCAGTTCCACACGTGAGGTCCGCTATGCGAAGAGACATCACGTCCTCCGCGCTCGCCCACGACCCGCCCGCGTACGGCGCATCAGGTGCGATGGCCAAGCCTGCCAGCAGAGCCGCCGAAGCGGGTGTGGTGTAGAATGCTGCAAGGAACTTGCGGTCCGCGATCAGCCGCTGGAACACCGCACCGGTCAGGTCGTGGGACCGCATTAGGTGATTCTCGACAAGCCTGTCCGCAGTCGTCGCCAGCCCCTTTACGAGCAGCTTGCCTTCTGCAGCCGGGACCACTTCGAGAATGCGTTGCGCGATTTTGAAGATAGGCCAGTAGTTGTAACTCAGTATCTTCTGCCACTCCGCGAGGATGGCCGATTTGCTGAGGCCATCTCGGGTCCCACGCAGTTGGTCGAGCGAAGCAACTCGCGCAAGAGCACCTGGTCCACCGGCAAGGGTCTCCTGGAACACAAAGGCATTCGCCAGGATTGTCGCGGCCATGCGTCGGGTCTGTTCTCCGTCTTCCTGGCACAGTAGCACGCTAATCTTGTGGATGGCGCCACCGTGCGACTTGGCCATTTCTTCCAGTAGACCTGCGGCCTCGCTTACGCCGCTGACTAGCTGGTCAGCGGCCACGTCTATGACGTGGGGTGGCACCGACGCCGACTGCACGAGTTCCGAGAGGCCGGCGACCGTTCCTTTAATCCAGCCCGAACCCGGCCAGCGCGCGCAACTGGTAGGGCCGCTTCCGGTGTAGAGCGCCATTTCCAAATCACCCGCGTTTGCCAGTTCGCTCCGAAGCAGCGCCCCTTGTTTTGTCCGGAGTCTTACTGGAAAGCGCACGGCCACAGAAGAAAGGACTGTTCTTCCAGTGCCTCGCACCTGTACGCCGAGACGTGAGTGCGCATCTGACTCAACGGTGGTGGCAGGAAGGACCTCGGTCTCAATGACGACAGGGGATACGGTAGGTTCGGTGACGAGAATGTCGGGCTGCGCCTGACTACCTTTTATC
>CAYOCZ010000172.1:0-6950 GCA_964402475.1 uncultured bacterium
ACGCCGTAGTTGCGGACGGTCGCGGCCGGGGTAACCACCTCGCGCGGCCCGTAGGTACCCACCGGTTTGTTGATGCCGACGACGCCGACGTCTTTCTGCACCCGCACCGTGACCGAGCCGGACAAGGTGTCGTTGCCGGTGTTCTGGTCCGCGGGGAGATAGGTCGAGCAGCGCACGGCGTGAGTGCCGCACGGAGCCGCGGTCCAGTCGGCAAAGCTGACCTCGACCGAGTCGCCGGGCGCAAGGCTGGTGACGGTTTGAGTGTTGGTGTAGCCCGTGGCGATGAGCATCGTCGCCGGGAACGTCGCGACCGTGGTGCCGAAGTTGCGGACCCAGGCTTTCGGCGTGACGACGCTGTTGGAGTCGACCGTGTCGGCCGGGGCCACGATCATCTGCACACCGACGTCGCGGGTGCCACCGACGGTGACCTGGCAGGTGTCTTCGTCCGGCAGGTAGTTGGCCCGCGTGGCGGTGACGAACATGTTGCCGGGGGTCGTCGGGTTGATGCTGATCGAGACCTGGCCGGAGGAGCTGGTGTAGTTGCGGGCATACACCTCGGCGCCCTTGGACAGGCAGACGAGCGCGCCCTCCACCGGTACGCTGGCGGCGGTCACGGTGACGGTGAACGACTGGCTGCCCGTGCCGATTGGCTCGCTGAAGGCCGCGCTGAGCTGGGCGGGCACGTTCTCGTACATCAAAAGCAGCGGGTCGCCTAACAGGTTCAGCTCATAGTAACACCAGCGCCAGACCCCCTGCGAAATGGCCAGATTGCGGTAGACTTCCTTGGCCAGGGCGTGGGTGATGCCGATGGGCATCGTGTCGTGGTTGAAGAAGTAGTCGTAGAACCGGACGTCGAGAATCTCCGACGGTCCCATGGACGGCGGCGTACCCCAGCCGTAGCGCGAGTTGAATATCACCGCGATGCTGCCACCGCCGTTGCGGTTGTGCGCCGCCTCGGCGACGCAGTCCGAGTACTCGAAGTTCCCGGTATGACAGGAGTTCGCGTTCATCAGGTTGACCTTGGACCCGTTGGTCTGGCTGTTGGCGAAGGTGGTGTTGTAGTAGGCATTCGAGCCGTCATAGATGCCGTACTCGTTGCCGTGACCGACGAAATGGCAGAACTGGAACCCGTTGTCGATTGAGTCGCGTACCGCGGTTGAGCTGCCCGGGTCGTGGATGACTACGTCGGTCCAGCCGGACGGGGTGATGGCGGCAATCGAGTCGTTTGACTGCCGGTGGTTGTATCCGCTCCAGAGCAGCGCGTCGGCCATCAGCATCCGGCGCAGGTAGTCGGTCGGCGGGTTCTTCTCGTGGGTCAGGACCTTGTTCACGAAGGTCTGGACCTGGGTGGTGTCGTCGACCGAGGCGCGGCCGACGTAGAGATCGTAGTAGAAGTCAACGGTGTCGTCAACGGGTTCGCCGAAGATATTGTCGTTGTCGTTGTCCCACGTGCCCTGGATGTCGCCGTAGTAGAGGTCGGCCGGGATGTTACCGGTGTTGCCGGCGCAGTAGGCGCGCGCCTGGCGGCAGGGCACGACCGCATTGTCGCCGCCGAGGAGTACCCAGCGCAGGCCCTCGGTATTGTAGTAGTCGATGATGAAGTTGCGGATTCTCTCCTGCGTGTCGCGGCCGCTGTAGTTGGCGGTTATCCATGAGACCGTCCGGATCTCGGTTTTGAACCCTTTCCTCGTGCGCCAATTAACCAGTGGCTGGAAATCGGCCGACAGCGCGTCCGACGTGATGATGACATAGTCGATGGCGCCGAAATCGGTTCGGCGCGCGGCCGGCGAGTACTTGCTGACGTCGTCGGGATTGTACACCAGCGCCCGCACCGCCGGGCCGAAATCCGCAAGCTGACCCGAGGTCAGGAACTCACGTGGGGCGAGCGGGTCAGGCTCGTACCGCACCGTGACCGCGAGCTCCGCGGCAATCGTCAGCCGGCCGGAAGCGGGTTGGTACTGGAGCGGGTGGAGCGTAATCGTGACCAGCCGGAACCCGGATTTGATGCCGACCGGGCTCGCCTCGGCGTAACTACCCGGCCAGGCAGCATCCGACCCGTACACGGCCGGGTCCGGGGACACAAATGGCGGCAGAGCCGTCTGCGAGAACGGCACCGGCGTCTGGCCCGGGAAGACTTGCAGGCTCCGGCCCACTTCTCTTGTTTCACGCGCCTCGCAGTCGACGTCCGCGACCCGCATGCCCTGCGGCATTGCGAGCGTGAAACTCCACTGCGGCAGCAGTGGCTGTCCCGGCTCGGCCGTAACTAGTGCGGCAAGGCCGGCCGGAGAAAGGCCGTTGACCGGCTGCACGAGCTGGAAATCACTGCCGTCGCGCGGCGAGTCGGTCAGCGTGACGGAATTCGGGGAAAAGCGGAAGCTGCCGGACCATGACGCCGCGACGGCGATCGCCGACAGCGCGACGAGAAACAGGGCTACATACCTTTTCAAAATTCCTCCTCCGATTGGTTATGGCAGGGCAGAAGGGACGCGCCGGCCTGGGAAGAAAACAGCCCCAGACCAGCCGCACGGCCCCGGACGACGCGGCCGTCTCCGGACGGTAGGGGTCTGATTCTGACGGCGCGAGGAAAAGCACCTGCCGTCACATGCCGGTCCACCGGGGCGCACCGGTACTCTGTCGATCCCGGCTCCGCCCCGGTTGTGACCTCACGACGACGGTTGTCCGGACCCGGCTCACCCGGGAAGTGCGACCCGGGCAGACCCGCAACCAGGGAAGCCACCATCAAGTATACTACCTCCGCCTGCCCCTTGTCAACTGCCGATTGTCGGCCAGCCGGGATGCGACACGGGGCATGCTAACCACCGGCGTGGTCGCTACTTCAGGACTGCGACTTCCTTCAGGTAGAGCTGGGCCCGGGCCGAGTAGTCGGCCGCATTCCGGCGGATGCGCTCGGTCTCCTCCGGCGTGAGCGGGCGTTTGACCACGGCCGGGACACCGGCCACCAGTGAACCGTCCGGCACCACGAAGTCCTCGCGCACGACCGCGCCGGCCGCGACGATGCAGTTGCTGCCTACCCGGGAACGGTTGAGCAGAATCGCGCCCATCCCGATGATGCAGTCGTCGCCCACGGTCGCGCCGTGGATGATGGCGCGGTGGCCGACCACGACCCGGTTGCCGATGATGGTCGGGGTGGCGTAGTCGACGTGGACCGTGGAAAGGTCCTGAACGTTCGTATCCTCGCCGATGGTTATCGGCGCCATGTCCCCGCGCACGACCGTATTGAACCAGACGCTGGCCCCACGGCGGAGCGTAACCTGCCCGATGACGGTTGCGTTGGGGGCCACGTAGCAGGTCGGGTCAACCTGCGGTGCCCAGTCCTGCAGCTTGGCTATCACTTGCCGGTTTCCTTCGCCGCCAATTGTCGGAACCGGCAGACGAGCACGTCCTTCGTCTTGCCCTGCGCGGTCGCAACGGTGTAGACGTCGCCGTTGACCACCAGGTCAACGCCGCCGGCGTTCGGGCCGGGCGAATAGTGCTGCTCCCAGACCGCCACTGCGCTAGGCTTGTATTGGAACGCGAGGACTTCGCTCTTCTCGCCCTCTCCCAGCAGGCTGCCGGCCATGTAGATGTCTGAGTCCCTGGTGACGTAGATGCCCTTGCCGGTCGCCTGGGCCACCGTACCGTACGCGAGTTTGCGGATAAGGTTGCCGTCAGGGTCATACTCGATGATGACGCAGCGGACCGAGTCGCCGACCCGGACGGTGCCGATGGCGATGATGTTGCCGAAACCGTCAAAGGCGATGTCGCCCGGTTCGTCGCTACCACCCGAGTCGTAGCGCCGAGTCCAGAGCGTGTCGCCGTTCGGGGCGAGCTTGATGATGACGATATCCGGGTTGGCGGCGTTCTCGCCGTGCAGCCCGACCACCGCGAGGTTGTCATTCGCGTCGCAGGCGACGCGGGCGGCAAGGTCGTTGGGGCCGAGGTCGATGTTTTTCACCCAGACGGTCCGACCGTCCTTTGCGTCCAGCAAGGCGACCATGTAGTCGGTGTTGGCGTCGGTGCCGGCAATGCCGCAGACGGCAATCCGGTCCCCGGAAACCGGACAGATGCCCGTGCCCCAAGTCTTGTCTCCGAGCGCCAGCCCTCTCTGCCAGGTGATTGAACCGTCGGCCGCGTAGCGGATGACCAGGCAGATGTCCTTGCCCTCCGATTTGGAGCGGCCGGTGGCGAACAGGTGGCCGAGGTTATCGGCCCAGATGTCCTCGCACACGGCGTAGGGCGAGTCCTTATACATCCGCTTCCAGATTTCCTTGCCGGTGCTGTCCAGCTTGGCAACGAACCAGCCGGCGCGGTCGGTTGCGCCGGGCCGGGTGGAGACGTAGCTCACGTAGTAGCTGGTGCCGTCGGACGTTAGCGCGGTCGCGGCTTCGTCACCGCCGGCGTCGAGGGTCTTCTGCCAGACGACGGGTCCTCTGCCGCACCCGGCTGCGAGCAGCACGAGCAGCGCAGCGGCAATACGGATAACGTCTTTCATTGCGGGACTCCTTGTTTGGGGCGGGCCTTCGCTGGCGAGTTCACGGATTCATCTTGCCACAGGAAACGGCCAAAGTCAAAGCGCAGAGGACCGGAGCACAGAGGGATTGGGAAGCGATGGGGAAGGATGATCATGAGTTCGAGCGAGGCAGCTCGGATGTTGCCGGTGGACGCCGAGTGTGGTATGCTCACAGCCTTATGACGACGGACTATCTCGGTAGGTTCGACCGGCAGGTTGCCCGCGTGTTCAAGTATGCGGCGCGGGCAGCGTGGAAGAACCCGAAGCAGGCACTCTTCTTCGCCCGAATCCAGGCAGCCCAGTCGCGCTCGGCCCGGCTGCGCGACCGTCAGCGCGAATGCGGGATGCAGGTCCCGCCGCTCGTCATCGCGAGCATCACCAGTCGCTGCAACCTCCACTGCCGCGGGTGCTATGCCCGGGCCCGGCACCGCTCGCGCCGGCCGGAGATGACCGACGAACAGTGGGCCGACTTGTTCGGGCAGGCGCAGGAGTTGGGCGTCTCGGTCATAATGCTGGCCGGTGGTGAACCGCTCATGCGGCCCGGCATTCTCGACGTCACAGGCAAGTACCCCGGCATCATCTTCCCGTTCTTCACCAATGGGCTGTTGCTCGACGATGCCGTCATCGCCCGACTCCGTGCCCAGCCGCAGGTCATCCCGGTATTGAGCATCGAGGGCTGGGAACCGGAGACCGACACGCGGCGGGGTAGCGGCGTGTTCGAGTCAGTGGCCGCTGCGGCCGAGAAGCTGCAGACGGCCGGGCTCTTCTTCGGCGTCTCGCTCACCGCTACGCGCAGGAACTTCGAAGCCGTAACCGCCGAAGGGCTGGTTCAGGCACTGATTGGCAACGGGTGCAGCCTGTTCATTTTCGTCGAGTACACGCCGGCCGAGCCGGGGACCGAAGAGCTGACGCTCCTGCCGGCACAGCGGCAAAAACTCGTGGAGTTCTCGGAAGGGCTGCAGTCGAAGTCGCGGCCGGTGTTCATTGTCTTTCCCGGCGACGAAGAGCAGTTCGGCGGATGCCTGGCCGCGGGCCGCGGCTTCGTCCACGTCGGGCCGGACGGCAGCCTGGAGCCGTGCCCGTTCGCTCCCTATTCGGACGCGAGCGTGGTCGACATGCCGCTGGAACAGGCGCTCGCGTCGTACCTGCTCAGGGCGATCCGCGACAACCACGCGGAACTGAAAGAGACGCGCGGCGGCTGCGCGCTGTGGCGGAGGCGGGAATGGGTCGAATCCCTGGCGAAGAAGGATGTAAGGATGAGGGCGGAAGGATGAACTCGCTGCTCGGGATCTCCGGTCCGTTCGTCCCCACGGTCGAGGTGTTTGACACGATCGGTTCTGATTCGTAACATCTCACTGACCGAACCGTTCCCGTCGTTTCTCTCCGGCCTGTCAGTGCAGCCACGCCGGGCAGACCGTCAGCCGCAAACAAGAAGGAGTTGATATGAACCGAACCACCGTTCTCGTCGTCTTGTGTCTGTTCGTTGCGGGCGCAAGCGCCCAGTTCCTCGAAACGACAATCCCCCTGCCCGACACCCTCGGCGGCGTCGGGTACCCGGCCGCCATGGCCTACAACAGCACGGCCAACCGTATCTATGCCGGCGGTTCGCCGAGCGACCGGATAGCCGTGGTCGACGCGGCGACCGGCGCGCGCGTCGCCCGCATCCTGACTCCGCCCGGCGAGGGAATCGCCTCCCTCTGCCACAACCCGGCCAACAACAAGCTCTACGCCTCCACCTACGCCGCCAGCGCCAAGCTGCTGGTCATCGACGGCGCGACGAACGGCGTGCTCGCCACGATACCGATGAGCGGCTACGTCTACTCAATCTGCGTCAACCCGGCGACCAACCAGGTCTACTGCACGAATTCAAACAAGGACTCGGTGACGGTCATCGACGGCACGACCAACAACGTCGTCACCGCGGTGAAAGTCGGCGACAACCCTCGAGCGCTCTGCGTCAATACGACCGACAACAAGGTTTACTGCTCCAGCACGGGCGACAGTTCGGTGACGGTCATCGACGGCGCGACGAACGACGTGCTGGCCACGGTTCCCACCGGCCGCTATCCGCAGGTGCTCTGCTGGAACTCGCAGCAGAACAAGGTCTACAGCGCGAACAACACCGGCGGCAGCGTCACGGTCATCGACGGCGCGGCCGACACTGTGCTCGCCACGGTCGCAACCGGCAGCTCGACCCGCGACGTCTGCTACAACTCGACCGACAGCAAGGTCTACGCCGCGGCTACTGCCGCGAACGAGCTGGCGGTCATCGACGGTGTGACTAACGACCTCGACACCTCGCTGTCCGTCTCGATGGCCTATGCCGTCGGCTACAACCCGACGAGCAACAAGGTTTACTGCACCCGCCAGTACGGCCGCAAGGTGACCATTGTCGACGGTGCGACCAACGCCATACTTGGCGCTGCCGACATCGGCGACA
>CAYOCZ010000173.1:0-6945 GCA_964402475.1 uncultured bacterium
CTTGGTGGTGAATGCCCTTCCTTTCCAGCCTCTTCCTGAGCCACTCGCCGAAACGGTTGAGCAGCCGGTCGATGTCAAGCAACTCGCCGGTGATTGCGCCGAGCACGATGGAGAACACGAGCACCAGCAGGCTCTTCGTTTTCGCGGCCATCGTGAACCCGATGAACAGAGTAAACAGGCCGATGCTCTGGAAAGCGACGGTCGTGAGCCGCTTCGGCAGGCGGGCGTGGAAGAAGAGGCCGACCAGGCTGCCGGTAATCACCGCGGCGACGTTGATGAAAGTGCCGACGAGCCTCATCCCGCCGACATCTCCTTCGAGCTGCGAGGCTCAGGGAGGAGAGAGCAGGGAGGAGGGAGGAGTCTAGGCACCTTTCGACAACGCCCCGATGAGACCATTCAGCATTCGACTCAGCTCATCCAGCTTGCTCTGAAGTTCGGCGGCGGTCTTCGGTGAGAGGTACCGCAGCCGGGCCGCGACTTCGATCTGGGTATCGAGTTCACTAAGAGACCCTCGTGACGTGTACAGAAAGCGAACGTATTCCTTGCGCCCCTTTCTCGCTGCACCCTCCGCGATGTTGCTTGGGATGGACAAAGCAGCCCTTCGCATCTGCGATACCAGACCGAACTTCTCGGCAGCCGGGAACCGCGCCGTGGCCTCGTGCACCTGAATGACGAAGTCCATTGCCTTGATCCAAACTGTGAGTCGACGGTGCGGTTTCTCATCCATTTCTCATCTCCTCCCTCCTCCCTTACTCTCTGCTCTCTGGACCTTTGAGTGTCGGAAGCACCCAACCAAGTGGTCGTTGACCATCCCCGCCGCCTGCATGAAGGCGTAGCAGATGGTTGAACCGACGAAACGGAAGCCGCGCTCCTTGAGGCCCTTGCTCATCGCGTCCGACTCCGCGCTGCGCGCCGGAAGCTGCTTGAGCGTGCGCCACCGGTTTTTCTTCGTCTTGCCGCCGGTGAACTGCCAGATGTAGCGGTCAAAGCTGCCGAACTCGCGCTGCACCGCGAGGAACGCCCGGGCGTTGGCAATCGTGGCCTC
Organism: uncultured bacterium; assembly: GCA_964402475.1. GTDB lineage: Bacteria > Hydrothermota > Tepidihabitantia > Tepidihabitantales > Tepidihabitantaceae > UBA2258. The sequence goes on from CAYOCZ010000173.1 coordinate 1,046, forward strand.
AATCTTCATCCGGTTGCGGATGATGCCAACATCGACCAGCAGCGCCTTCACCTTTCTGCTGTCGTACTTCGCCACCTTGCGCGGGTCGAAGTTGTCGAACGTCTTTCTGAATCCTTCGCGTTTCTTCAGCACAATCGCCCAGCTCAATCCCGCCTGGAACGCGTCCAGTACGAGAAACTCGAACAGCTTCCGGTCATCGTGGAGCGGCACACCCCACTCAGTATCGTGGTAGCGAACCATCTGCTCGTTTCCCTCCGGCCACGGGCAGCGACGGACCGGTTTCGCGGCCTTTGCGTTCTGCATGGTGGTGCTGGCAAGTTAACCCCAAACCCGGCCGTTGGTCAAGCCTCACCGGCTTGACCTCGCGTGCGGCGTTTCCTATGCTTCTCCGGCGACAGGGCCGCTGCTCAGCAAGGCCGGCCCTTGCCGCCGGTCCCGAGGTTTCGCCGAGAGGATATCCGCTGTTTCACTTCAGTTCCCGCGAGCTACGCCTGCGCTTGTCTTCGGGCCATTCGCTCCGCTGCTGCCGCTTCCCCGGCCGCTGGATGAAGGAGCGGGACCTCGACCGGCTGCGCGACGAAGTGAAGGCTGTCGCCGTTGCCCGACTGGGAACTCTGCCGTCGTACGGGGTGTTTCTGCCCGGCCGAGATGCCTGGCGCAATCGGGTGGTCACCTGCCTGTACGCCCCGGACCGCTCGCCGGTCGCGTTCAGCACCGTGGTGTCCTACACGCTGGCGCTCGATAGCCGCGTCCACCACGTGTTCCAGCTCGGTCTGGTCATTGCCAGCGGCCGGTCAGCGCAGCGCACCATCGAACCGCTCTACTCCTACCCACTCGCCTACATGCTGGCGCTGCGCGGGTTCCGGCAGTACTGGGTTGCCCAAGCGTCAATGATACCGTACCTCATCGGCTTCGTTGCCGACACCTTCGTGGACGTTTTTCCGCACTACCGCCACCGCCGCCCTCCGGCGCGCACGGTCCGGGCCATCGCGCGGATCCTCGTTTCCGAGCACGGCGCTGAGTTCGGCGCCGGGCCGGAGAGCCAGCTCAACGAAGAAACCTTCGCGGTCAGCCGCTGTTACGATGGCGCGGCCGAATTACTGCGCAAGTCGTGGGACGATGTCACCAAGCACCGGGACCCGCGCTGCAATGAACTGTGCCGCCGCGCGCTCGACTACAACCGCGGCGACGACCTGCTGCTGGTCGGCCGCGTCAACCTCGCGATGCTGCTGCGCCGTACCGTCGGGAGAATCGTCAAACGACGATGAGCGGACGCGACGCGATTATCGTCCGGACCTGGCAGCCGGCCGACAACGAAGCGCTCATCAACATCGCCCGTACGATGTCGTTGCCGGCCCGGGTCCGGCTCGGCATCGACCGCGCGCCCGACTTCACCGCGTTCTGCCGGGCAGCCGGGGACGGTTTCGACATCGTTGTCGCCGAGGTCGACGGCCGGGTTGCCGGCTTCATGGAAACCCGCCGGTTCACGTTCCGGCTCCGGGGCACGCCGGTGCCGATCGTCTACCTCGCGCTGGCCGGTATCGATCCGGGCCGTCGCGGTCTCGGCCTCTTCCCGCGCATGGTCGCCGAGGTCGAACGGCGCAGCTGGGAAACCGACGCGGGACTCGCCCTTGGCCTGGTGAACGCCCGCAACCCGGGGATGTCCCGGTATCTTGCCGCCAACCGCGGCGACATCGTGCTCGGCCACCGGATTGTCGTTGCTTCACTGCTGCTCGGTCGGCCCCATCAGGTCCCGTCCGACCTCGCCGTCGGCCCGGCCGCCCCATCGGACCTTGGCGAAATCGCGCAACTGGTCGGGCGAAGCTACGAACGGCACATCCTGACGCCGGTCGTCGACGAAGCCGCTCTCTCTGCCCTCGGCGCGGAGAACATCACAGTCTGCCGTGACCGCGGCCGCATCGTCGCGACGCTCGGTACCTGGGACCAGCGTGCGCTCCGCCGCATCATGGTCGTCGGCTACGGCTGGGCTGAACGCGGGCTTCGCCAACTGCTCAACCTGGCCGGCGGGCTGACGCGCCTCGCCCGGCTGCCCGCACGCGGAGAGGAACTGCGGGTCCTCTATGCGACGTACGCTGCCGCCGAACCGGGCAGCGAGGGCGCGTTCGCCGGCCTGCTCCGGTCGGTCTGCAACCGCGTTGCCGGCCCGGGCTATCACGCCCTGCTCTTCGGGCTGCCCGAAGACGACCCGCTGGCGGCAGCGACTCGCGGTCTCTGGCAGTTCCGGAACGTCGACCTGCCGGTTGTCATCCCGCGTGACGCCGCCCTGCGCACCATCCTTGGCGCCGGGCCGCCGTCGGTCCGCTTCGAGTACGCCTTCGCCTGAGTGGCCGGCCTTCTGCTTGACTCGGCCGAGTCCACTGCCTACAATAGCCTGCCAGTTGGATAACACCATCAAGACCCCGCTCGGAGAATCGTGAAACAGGACGACAGCTGCAGCCATTCGATTTCGGTCGAGGATGTTGACCCGCTCGCCCTGCTCGGCCCGGCCGACGTCAACCTGACGACCCTCGCCAAGCACTACAAAACGGCGATTGTCGTGCGCAACGGGCGCATCATGCTCTCCGGGCCCAAGGCCGAAGAGTCGGAACTGATGGGACTGCTTGACCGGCTGCTTGCCCGCGTGCGCCAGGGCGAGCCCCTGAGCCCGGAACTGATTAACGCCGAAGTGGACCGGCTCCGCCGCAGCCGCGAGCCCGGTGCGGGCGAGAGCGAACCGGAAGTGCTCGCCATCCGTACTCCGCGCAAGGCCATCTTCGCCAAGACGCGCAACCAACGCATCTACCTGCAGGCGATTCGGCGCAACGACATCATCCTTGCGGTCGGGCCGGCCGGTACCGGCAAGACCTATCTCGCCGTCGCAGCCGCGCTCGAATCCCTCATCTCGGGCCACTCCAGCCGCATCATCCTCACGCGGCCCGCGGTCGAGGCGGGCGAATCGCTCGGCTACCTGCCCGGGACGTTCAAGGAGAAAGTAGACCCGTACCTGCGCCCGCTCTACGACGCCCTGTTCGACATGATGCCGATGGAGCGGGTCCAGCGCCTGATTGAGCAGGAAGTCATCGAGGTCGCGCCGCTCGCGTTCATGCGCGGCCGGACTCTCTCCGATGCCTACATCATCCTCGACGAAGCCCAGAACACCACCTCGACGCAGATGCGGATGTTCCTGACCCGGCTCGGCTGGAACTCGAAAGCAATCGTCACCGGCGACATCACCCAGATTGACCTTGCCGCGGCCAACACCTCCGGCCTGATTGAGGCGGTCGAGCGGCTGAGATGCGTATCCGGCATCAGCATCGTCCGCCTCACCGACGCCGATGTGGTCCGCCCGCCGCTCGTTTCGCGCATCATCCGGGCGTATGAGAACCGCCCGGCCCCGGATGCGCCCTGAAATCTTCGGCACGCGGGACGACCGCCTGCGCGCCGACATCCGACGCCTCTGCCGGCAGATTGCGCGCGATTTCAGACCGGAAGCGGACGTCGTCAACTTCATCTTTGTGACCGACCGGCGGATACACGAACTCAACCGCCGGTTCCTCAAGCGCGACCGGCCCACCAACGTCATCTCTTTCAATTGCGACGAGCCGCACCTACCGGGCGAGCCGCAACTTCTGGGGGAGGTCTACGTCTCCCGCGACCGGGCGCGCGCCCAGGCTCGCGAGTACGGTGTCTCATACTCGTCCGAACTCCGCCGTCTCGTCCTCCATGGCCTGCTCCATCTGCTCGGGCTCACCCACCGGCAGATGGAACCACTCTACGAGCGGTATCTGAAATCATGACGGACCCCGGTCCCCCCGCAGAGACTGCCGATAGACCCCCTCCGCGCCGCGCCTCCCTCATTCTGCATTCTGAATTCTGCATTCTGACCTCTGCCTTCTCCTAACGCATGCTCTGGTATCTCCTCGCCATCGTCTTCCTGCTCGTCGGCTCCGCCTTTTTCTCCGGATCGGAGACCGCCCTCTTCTCACTCACCCCCGGCAAACGCGAAGAGCTGAGGACCAGCCGACCCCACGCATCCCGCCGCGTGGACAGCCTGCTTTCCGACCCCGGCCGCCTGCTCGGCACGCTCCTGCTCGGCAACCTGATCGTCAACACCGCCGCGTCCGGTGTCTTCACTCTCGCGCTCCTCGCCCTGGCCCAACACAGCGGCACGAGCGAAGCCCTGCTGCTTGGCGCCGGCGGCATCGCAATGACCGTGGTCCTGCTCGTCTTCTGCGAGGTCACGCCCAAGGTTATGGCGAGCCGCAATCCCGGCTCCTTCGTGCCGTGGGTCGCCGGGCCGGTCCGAGTGGCCCGGGTGGTGCTGCTGCCCTTCACGACGTTGCTCATGACAGTCAGTCGCCGCGTGACTCCGAAGCAACACGAACCGGCCATGCTGTCCGACGACGAACTCCACACGATGATTGACGTCAGCAAACAACGCGGAGTGATATTCGGGTCCGAAGAAGAAATCCTGACCAACCTCGTCGGACTCGAGAAACGCACCGTATCCGAAGTCATGACCCCGCGGATCGACATCGTCGCCGTGCCCGAAGACATGACCATCCGCGAGGCGGTTGCCACCTGTCGCGACGCCGGCTTCTCCCGCGTCCCGGTCTTCCACGACACGATTGACCATGTCAGCGGCACTGTCTATGCCAAAGACCTGCTCAGCGCCGATGACTCAAACGCGCCGGTCTGCTCGCTGTGCCGGCCGGCGTTCTTCGTGCCGGAGGTAAGACACCTGCCCCCGCTGCTCGACGAACTCCGCCGCAAAGGCTCGCACATCGCGGTCGTGGTTGATGAGTTCGGCCAGACATCAGGGTTGGTCACACTTGAAGACCTGCTCGAAGCCGTGTTCGGGGAGATCATCGACGAGCACGACGTGGTCGAAGAACTGCCCTACTCCAAGCTCGACGAGCACAGCTACCTGGTTGACGGCGAGATTGACCTGGCAACGCTCAACCGGCTGTTCCGCCGTGCGTTCACCGGGCTCGAACACGAACGCCTTTCCTCCTTTGTCCAGGACAGACTAGGCCGGCTTCCCAGTGAAGGCGACATCATCACCCATCGCAAGCTCGAGATCACCGTGAAGGAAACCGACGGCCCCAAGCTCGAGAAAGTGCTGATACGGAAGAAGAAATGAGAACGGTGGCCAACCGGTCGAGTGGTCAAGTGGTCAAGTGCCGGAACCGGAGTGCCCGCATCCCGCACTGGGTCACTGGGTCACCGGACCACTGGACCGCTGCCTGCTGATGGAACTTCTGGCAGGCTTCTTCCTGATTCTCGCCAGCGGCTTCTACTCCGGTTCCGAGACTGCGCTCTATCGCGCCAACTGGATTCGTCTGACCAACTGGGCGAGCCACAACATCGCCGGCGCCAAGGTGGCACTCCAGCTTCTCGACCGGCGCGAGACCACGGTCGTCGATACGCTCGTCGGCGCCAGTCTCTGCAACGTCTTTGCCACCGTGCTCTTCTCGCGGTTCTTCGCGGCACGCTACGGACCGGCGTACGCCACGCTCGCCGTCGTCCTCGTCGTCGGCCTCACAATCATCCTCGGCGACTACGTGCCCAAGGCAATTGCCCAGGCGTTTCCCGACCGCTGGCTCCGGCAGACCGTGCTGCCGCTGTCCGTCAGCCGCGTCGTGTTCGCCCCCGCTGGCTTCATCCTCTCCGGCATCACCCGCCTCCTTGTCGGCCCGTTCACCCGCTCCGGCCAGCGGTTCACGCTCACCCGGCAGGATTTCCTCGCCGCCCTGCGGAAGCGCGATGCCGAATCCGGCTCGGCCAAGCTCGTCACTGAAATGGTCTCCCGACTCTTCCGCTTCTCGGCCATGAAAGTTTCGGAAGTCGGCATCCCGCTTGCGCAGGTCGAAGCCGTGCCCCACGACGCAGGCCTGAAC